>NZ_VPAO01000025.1:0-62744 GCF_013419235.1 Acinetobacter sp. YH12098 | reverse complement strand
AAAACCTTCAAAATTCTTGCTGAGCGATATCGCAATCGAGGCAAAAGACTAGCATTGAGATTCAATCTAATTGCTGGAATTTATAACTTAGAGCTGAGTGAAAAATGACTTATGAAAGAAATCTAATGAAATGGTGCTACGTTTCGAATCTAAAATTTTCTAAAAATGGTTTTGGATAATGTGTTCAGTCTATGAACGTTCTAAAGTTAATCATGGCGTAGAAAAGCGCCATTTTCTGATTCGAAGCTCAGTTAAATACTGAAATTGTAAAATAGGGTGCTACGCTTCATGCTCATTGCGATACCCAATATACATGCTTTGATTAGTAAAAGAATCGGCATCGCGACATAAGCTGTCGTGATTGATGTCGATTGAATTATGAAAGTGAAATGATTAAATGTATTCTGACATACAGAGATAGCATCATATTCAAATGATTGATCACGAACTGTCTTAATGTCGTGTTTTGATGCTTTAGTTAAGTAAAGTTTTGGCTTGGTTAAATTTATACGTCGATGCTAGCGAGTTGTGGGTAGTTCCGTTAAAATGCTTCAAATTTCAGCAGTTCGTTAGAAGAAAATAAAAATATGAAATCCTTAATTACCTTAGGTAGTAAAACGTCACACGGTGGTGTGGTTTCAGAATGTGAACCTTCATTTGTGATTAATGGTATTGCGGTGCATTTAAACGGCATGAAACATTATTGCCCGAAATGTAATTCGACTGTGGCTGCGATCGCGGCAGATCAAAGTACAACGGTAAAGGGGCGAGGTGTTGTGGTTGCTGGAGATAAAACCACTTGTGGCGCAACATTTTTACCGAATCAATCAATGGTCGGTTCACAAAAATAATCTGCAAACTGACTTTGAGGTCATCTAGATAAACTCATTGAGTCCTGTTTAAATCGTATTGATCTCTTTATGATGTGGCATCATCAGTTGATTGGATGAGTTTTAGATGAAAAGCGCGATCCATTTTACCCATGCCAATGGTATTCCTGCTGCAAGTTATCGAAAGTTTTTATCCTACTTTGCACCGCAATTTGATGTGAAGGTGATTCCGCTTATTGGTATGGATGAGCGCTATCCGATCACCAAAGATTGGCGATATTTGGTCGATCAAGTCATAGCAGATATCGAGCACCAATTTCCAAAACAAAAAGTGATTGGGCTTGGGCATTCTTTTGGCTCTTTAGTCACCCTTATGGCGGCTTATAAACGTCCAGATTTGTTTTCACAACTGATTATTATGGATCCACCTTTCGTAATCGGTCCTAAGTCTGCCATTTTTGAAGGTATGCAAAAATTAAAGCTCAAAGCTGTCGATAAACTTACCCCGGCGGCAATTACATTGAAGCGTAATGACCATTGGCCAAATTTGGATGAAGCCTATACGGCACTACGGAATAATCGTTTATTTAAAAGTTTTGATCCGCAATGTTTTGAGGATTATTTTGCACAAGGTGTTCGCGCTGATGAAAAACGCGGTGGCGTGACCCTCAGCATTCCAAAAGCCGTGGAAGCGCAAATCTTCCGTACAGTGCCTGCATGGTGGTGGCGTACTCCACGAAAAGCCCCTCAAATGCCTGTACACCTTATCACCGCAGATAACAGCCATTTTTATAAACAAGGTTTGCCTGACGGAATGAAGAAAACCTATGGTATAGATTATAGTGTAGTTGAAGGTGGGCACATGTTTCCACTTGAGCAGCCGAAACAGACAGCGCTACACGTCATGCAGTACTTACAGCATTAGAAAAATAAATTTTGCTCATAAAAAAGGAGACCTGAACGTCTCCTTTTTTTGACCGTTAATTTTTAGCGAATCTGTGCTTCATCTAAATGGCGAGCGCCTTCCAGGATCATACGAATCATAATCATGGTTTGTTCGGCAACTTCTTTGCGTTGTTCTGTCGGTAGATCAATGACTTTTGCACCCATGTTAAACACCAATTGGGTAATACCACGTGCCACGATGTCAGGATGAGCCAACTTGCTTTGATTTAAACGTTCTAGGACGATTAAATCTTCTCTTAATTCTTGTTGGAAATAGTTAAGTTGACGCTCAACTGCATTTTTATAGGAATGCGAACCAGTATAGCCTTCACGAAGTAAAAGGCTTAAGTTGCCTTCATCGGCATCTAGCTGCTGAATAAATACTTCAACTGAACTACGAATAATACTGCTTTGGCGTGATGCCTGAAGGCGTGCTTCATGCAAAATTTGACGTAACACACCACCAGCTCGATCAATCAACTCAATGGCTAATTCATCAATATCTTTGAAGTGACGATAAAAACTATTTGGAGCAATGCCAGCTTCACGTGCAACTTCACGCAAACTCAGTGATGAAATACTTTTTTGTGGACCAATTAAATTAAGCGCTGCCTGAAACAGTTCTTCCTTAGTAATCGTTGCTTTACGGCCTACAGTGCGAACTGCAAGTGGAGTTTCAGCTTCAGAATGTAATTCTTCCTGGTACATGTTAACCATATTCGTCTGTGCAGACTGAGTCATATTTTTTAATAGATTAAAAACATTAACATATTATAGCGTCTGCTAATAGCTTTTGTGAAAATGTCGATTAAATGTACAATCGTATATACAAATATATATACATGTGTATAATAATTAAAAACCTCCCATGAGTTGTATTTGATTATGCATGTACTCGAAAAAGCGAAAAAGCCTTTAAACGCACTCAAAGACAGTGTTGTAGACGTCAATGCGGTAAATTTCTGGTTGCAGAAATTTAATCCGTTATGGTCTGGTAATCAGGCTCTCGGCAAAATTGTACAAAAAGAAAATGCAGCAAATGAGATGGTCAGCCTAACTATACAGGTGAACCGTTTGTTTAAAATGGGTGAAGCTGGTCAGCATCATCCTGTTTTTGCTCGTGTAAATGGGATCCGTTACGAACGTACTTATAGTTTGACTCAGTTAGATGATCAACACGTATTGCTTAGCGTAAAAAAAGTGAATACGGGTATTGTGAGTACTTGGCTGGTAGAACAAGCACAAGTTGGTGACATCTTAGAATTTGGTCAGCCTTTTGGTGATATGACTTTGGTGTCAAATTCTACACCCTTGCTACTATTGGCTGCGGGTAGTGGTATTACGCCAATGTTGAGTTTGTTGAAAGGGATGAGCAAAACTAAGCAAATTGCGGAGCAACCAATTCAGTTAATGTATTGGGTTAAGTATCACGATGATGCTGCATTCAAATTACGCTTCGAAGCTTTGGCAAATCAATATCCAAACTTTAAATTTCAAATTTTCTTTACCCAAGAAGATGTTCCCGATCCACGATTAAATGCCTCTCACGCTGCTCAATTTGACGACATTGAGCACAGTACTGTGTTTGCATGTGGTCCATCGGGTTTCGTCACTCAGGCCGAAGCGTTATTTGATCATGCACAATGCTTTATGAGTGAAGCATTTAGCATGAGCCCAATTGAAACGGATGACATTGGCTTTGTGAATGTCACGCTTACACAATCCAATAAAACCGTCAGTATCCCAAAAGGCCAATCAATTTTAGCCAGTCTTGAACAGCAAAATATCAAACCAAATCACGGTTGCCGTATGGGCATTTGTAATAAATGTGCCTGCAACAAAGTTGAAGGTTCGACTAAAAATATGGTCAATGGTAGCCAAAATACAGAACCGGGTAATTTACTGAAAATTTGTGTGAACTCAGCACAGTCAGATCTCGTTATTGATTTATAAGGTAGAAAAAATATGAACATGCCTGTAAAAATTGAATATTTTAAAAATCCTAAAAACCGTGAGTTAACCCAATCGCAATTAGATGAACTTGCGCGTGAGCTTGACGCGATTAAGCAAGAAGTTTTAGATGACTTAGGTGAAAAGGATGCGAAATACATTCGCCGTGTGTATTCGACCATTCGATATTCATCTATGGCGGGTCGTGCATTATTGTTTGCAGGTTGGTTTCCGCCAGCATGGATTTTAGGCACAGGTCTTTTAGGTTTTGCCAAAATCATGGAAAACATGGAATTAGGTCATAATGTCATGCATGGTCAATATGACTGGATGAATGATCCTAAATTCAATGGTCAGACTTATGAATGGGATATCGTGGGTACTGCAGATAACTGGCGCCAAACTCACAATTTTAAACATCATACCTATACCAACATTAAAGGTATGGATGATGATATTGGTTATGGTCTCGTTCGTTTATTCCCAGAACAGCGTTGGAAGCCGGGCTATTTATTACAACCGATTTATAGCATTCCATTTTGCTTATTGTTCCAATGGGGTGTTGCCATTCAAAACCTTGAATTGGGTAAATACTTTAAAGGTCGCAAAACAAAACAGCAGACCAAAGAAGAATGGAAGCCAATGCAAGCCAAAATCGGCAAGCAATTATTTAAAGACTATTTGTTCTTCCCGCTTATTGCAGGGCCTGCAGCATTACCTGTGCTCACAGGGAACCTCGTTGCGAATGGTCTTCGTAACATTTGGACGTTTAGTATTATTTTCTGTGGTCACTTCACCAAAGATGTTGAAGTTTTCCCGAAAAAAGTACTTGAAAATGAAAGCCGTGGACATTGGTACATGCGTCAAATTCGTGGTTCTTCAAACCTTACCGGTTCAGAAGCATTTCATATTTTGACAGGGCATTTAAGCCATCAGATCGAACACCATTTATACCCAGATGTTCCTGCGCGTCGTTATCGTAAAATGGCGCCAAAAGTACAGGCGGTATGTGAAAAATATGGTTTGAACTATAATAACGCAAGCTTGGTGAAACAGTACGGCAGTGTTATCAAACGTATTGTGAAATATGCGTTTCCATTTAAAAAGTAATAAAAGCTAGGCTTGAGTTGCTGAATCAAAAAAAAGCCATGCATTTACATGGCTTTTTTCATATTAACTTTGGGGGAAATATCTATTTTACTTTTTGATATGTAATTTGAGGATCTTAATCAAATTCATATAATTTCCTTTTTTAGCCATACGAATGACCAATTCAATTTCTTCTTTCGTCCACATCTGGCGAGTGGCTGAGAAGGCAAATTGAGCAAGGAGAACAAATGGATTTTCGCCAAATTTAATATGGAGGCCTTTGACATATTTCGGTGGATTGAATTGATTCATATTCTTTTCCCGCTTTTAATATTTGACCGCATTATTTCTAATTAATGAGAAAAATAGCACACTATAAAGTCAAAATAAAAGCAGAATTTTCAAAATTTAATCATATATTAGAGCGACTTAAATTTAAGTTTGTGATTGTTAACTTTGATTAATAAACCAAACTAAATCACTCGACTTTAGTCGAGTTCAGGTAGGCACTTATCCTGTCCATTCATGAAATGGTGGGTGGCCAATTCAAACATAGCGAGGTCTTCATCGCTATTTCCATAGGCATATACCTGCTCATAGTCTTGAAGGTTAAATTGCTCCAAAACTCGAATTTTCTTTTGCTCACCACTACAGTCTAAGGTTTGATACAAACCAGTCAGCATTTGGTTATTGGTTGCAGTTTCAGTGCAGATCAGTTTGACCCCGAGCTTTTCAGCCACAGGTTTAAGATATAAATCGACTGAGGCAGAAACCAATACGACCTCATGACCGCGTATTTGGTGTTGCTGTAATTGTTCATACAGTGAAGGATTGAGTTCTGCCATCAAATGTTCAGCATATTGCGCTGCTTGATTTAAAACCTGCTCATGGTTGGCTTGGCTAAACATTGCGGCATATAGGCGAGGACGCATTGCATGTGCAGGATATAGCTTGAGATAATAGCCTTGAATCCAAGGGAGAATTTTAATCCCTTGGCGCACGATATGCCGTTTAGGCAGAGAATAGAAGATGAACCCTGTAAAACTGTCTTTGTTACACAGGGTACCGTCAAAATCAAATAAGGCTAGAGTTTTAGATTTTTGATGCGGCGCATGCATGTTTGATAACGTCCATCGACTCGTGTGGCAAACCAATTGGTATTGTAATCACGGCTTAATTTCGGCCCCGAAATTACGACTTCAGGCATCATTGCATAAAACGGTTCTTTACCAGTCTTTTCTTGGTACAACTTTTTGACCGCTTTATACGTCAAAGTATCTTCAAAGTCCTGATCTTTTTCTTTTTTAAGATCTGAACGAATTTGACGTGGCGTCGCGATCACATTGTTTTCTGCAAAAACGGCAATCAGCGCGGTTTCAGACTGGCTTTTTGCTGAACGTGGAGAACCATCTTTATTATAAAGCAAGAGGTCACCATCTAAGCCGAGCTCAGCAGGGGTTAAGTCATTTAACATGCTTTGGAATGCCGCATTACGACTCGAATAACGACCCGAGTTATAATCTGCAAAACGATAAATTGGTTTGTCATATTCAGCTGGATACATCATTAAACGGTGGATGCCATAATACAAACCGCCATATTGGCTATACATGTCTGTACGCAGTGCAGCAATATTTCCACCTTGGCGTTTGTGGTCTTTGGCATAGCCTATATGGACTTGCATCGAACCCAAAGTGGTAATTGGGTTGAGCTTTTCACCAATATCTTGTCCAACCAGTTTCGCTGCGCCTGTTAATGCACTCACGTGATAATGTTTAGACATATAGTCAAAAATTTCACGATATAGTTCGTCTAGTTCACGTTCAGTTTGAACACGGCGCATTTGGCTCAAATAGTTATCTTCTGGACTTGGCTGATTTTTTAACACATCTTGGAAATAGCCAGCGACTGTACCACCGATGCCATCACCCAATTTATCTTTAAACTTTTCTTCAAGACGATCTTGAACTTCTTTAACGGCTTTTTCACCGAGTCCCGGCACATGTGGGTCAGCAACAAAATTGGACTCTTGATCGACCACAGCAACAATCGTACAGACATTTTCTTTCGTGGTCGGAATACCGAGCTGATCACTAATGTCATAGATATCATTGGCCCATGAAAGACGTTCATTCACGCGAGGTGGAATGGCTTTTTTAATCTGTTCTGCTTCCATAGTGGGTTCATCTTTGCTCCACCATGAACCATTACCACAGGCAGCCAAGCCAATGGATAAAGCCAGTACATAAAGGGATTTAAAGCATAATGTGGTCGAAAAAGTTTTGTTCATATTTTCCAATAAACTCAGCCATATGGGGGCGACAAAGCAAGAGCAGTATACTATGCAAAATACATAAGTAATGAATAAATATGTATATGCCTCATAGGGGACTGTCAATCTATTTATGGAGATCTACGCGTGTAAAAACAAGCAGTTCTGTCAGGATGATTGGAAAAAGAATGCTTTTTGAGCTAAATAGATGAATATTCCAATATCATTTTCAACAGATTATAAAAATGAAGGTATATACTAGCTGAAATCCATAATTTTTTAAGGGAATTATTATGCCAGCTAAATTTTTCAGTCGTTTCTTGGGTTTGATTGCGTTAGTTATGGTATTGGGGGCAATCATTATTAACTTTGTTGTGGCTAAACCGATGGTGGAATATTGGATCTTACTCTTACTACCTTGTTTTGCCGTTCCAATTTTAACCTCAGTGATGATCACGAAGGATGAAAATCTTTAACATCATCGTTCAGTAAATCTATATTTCAATCCAATAGATGATGAATACTCAGTCTGTGCAAAAAGCTCACATCGGGTGGGCTTTTTGTTGATGTGTCTAAAGTATTTTATACTGTGCAAATGAGAAATTTAAAACGCCAGCACAAATTAAAGGTATCAAACGTGATTTGGTCAACTGAACAAGATGCCGTGTTGATCGAACATGCAGATTTAGCTATGTCTGAATTAATCCAGCACTTGGGATTTAGTGAAGAAGACATTTTACAAAGAAAAAAAGTATTGGGTTTAAACCGGCGGGCACGTCAAATTCAACGTTTATATTTTAAATAATTGAAATCAAATTCATTGAAAGCTGCGACAGATCTAAAATGTCTGTGAATTTAAAAACCCACAATCTGTGGGCTTTTAAATTTTTGCTCAATTATTTTGCAACAGCTTCAGAAGCAGGAGCCGCTTCAGTTGCATCTTGAGCAACTTCAGTTGTTTGAACTTCAGATGCAGCAGCTTCAACTTTTTGTTCTTCAGCAGCAAATGTAGTTGCAGCAGCAGCAGCAGCAGAGATAAGTGTAGCGAAAAGTACTTTGTTTAAAGTTTTCATGATTCAATTTTCAGTCTATTTTTTTGGAAAAAACAACTTAATGTATTAATCATGATAAAAGTGTAATTAAAATGAGTTGTTATGTGTCTAGATTGTGAACACATGCGAAAAATTATCATATTAAATCAATAGTTTGAAATCCATTACAAAATAATATGTGTCATTCAAATGTCGTTTAATATTTGAAAGGCTTTAAAAAGAAAAACCCGAATAAATCGGGAAGTGTATTTTACATTGTTATTACAGCGAAACTTACACACTTTTCGCTTAATAACAATTTATCGCACAATTGTGACGCCATGATGAAAGGGAGATTATTCAGCAGGGCATTCAATTTTGAGTTTTTCTTTGTAATAGTCCTGTGCAATCTTCAAATCATTCAACATTTTATCTTGAGTATAGTCTTGGGCTGCGAGTTTGAGCATGGCAGGCATGTAGTTAGTTTTATATTCATGAGGGTAGTCATGACATAAGACTTGGGTTTTTTCCTTGATCGATGTACTTGGAGCATCTAAAACATCAAGGTATTGACTGATTTGCGCATCTGACTGCTCAAATTGTTGAGTCGCTTGTTCCGTTGTTAAATCAGCGTTTTGGCTTTCAGCTGCAGCCGCATCGTCATTGGGTTGTTGGCAGGCAGTCAATATGGTAGCGAAAAATATAAAAGAGAGAATTTTCAATTTTTTCATAAAGTTCAACTCACTGATGTGAATTTATAGATTTAAGTTTTCAATGATTTTAGCAGTATCCCTCTATAGTAACACCTGTACGGGCAGATACGCAGAAAGTCTGATGTTGAATCGATAGTGTGTTAACTACATGGATGATGCATAAGTTTCAACGACTCTTAAGCAAAAGCGTAGAAATTTTTGTTTGGAATTACTAAACTATCGCATTGCAAATTTGCCGTCCAATTCCGAAGCTTCAAATTCCTCAATTTAAGCGTTGAACGATGTTGATGTTCATTGTCATCATTCAATTGCGTAATCATTGCCATGAAACGTTTTTACGCTCAACAGATTTTGCGAACATAGATTTGAATTTTGCATTGTAAAAGTGGCTTGGAAGATTTCGAATGTGGTTCGGGTATCATTTGCTAAATATAGCTAGAGGTTAAAACATTGAGTCAACATCCTGTCATTCAAGAATTATTCGATCGTCCCATCGAGAGAAAACTGTGGGTGGCACCTATGGCAGGTGGGTTAGATTACGTTACTATTTACAATAACATCCAATTTAACGAGCATCAAAAGTGCATTATCTAACCAAAATTATTAACGGAATAACAATTTGCTTCCTAGCATCAGTGAACTGCTATGCTAAAGATGAACCATCAAATGCTCATAATGTAATTGAATTTAAATGGTACGAAGCCAAAAATAATTACAACAGAATAATCAGAGAGTCTAGAGAAGCCAAAAGGAATGATAGTGATTGTGAGGAAAAACTGGATAGCTGTGATAAAGATATGAAAAGCTATCTTTATTACCGGAAACCATTAGCTGCCGCAAAAGCTCGCTTAGATGCAGCTGAAAGCAAGCTATATGAGAAAATGTCATTAGAATTTGATGCAGATAATGTTGGTGTTCAGAAAGATTAATACTTTTATAAGAAGCGGCGTAATCAGAAAAGTCTTGTCGCGTTAAATAATAGATATTCTTTTCAGAAATATCTAAACTAGCGATATGCTGTAGTGCTCCTGTTTTTGTCCTAGCAAAACTGTCCGCCTCATCCAAATACTGAAATATGAATTCTCTGAGTGTTTTTGCTTAAGTTGCACCTCAGGGTTCAACATTTTTTCAGGGTGCAATTCAATTTCTGCCTCTGCGCGTTTAATCCACTCATCAGCCAAAGACTTTTAGCTAAATGTTTTGGATTGCTTGAATTCTGGGGAGCCTTGAAGTTGTACGCGGACTTGAGCTCTATACCGAGTTGTACCGTCTTTTGTTTGTCGCTTAGTGACTGTACCTATAAATTTGCAACATTGAAATTTCGTGGTGCAAATAGGTTGCAACTAAAGAGCATTAAAAGTCAATACGAAGCGACTAAACGAAGTTAAACGAGGTTAAAAGATTTTGAGTAAAAACAATGTCATTCAAGAATTATTCGATCGTCCCATCGAGAGAAAACTATGGGTGGCACCTATGGCAGGGGTTACAGATCGCCCATTTCGTACACTTTGCAAATACTTTGGCGCAGGTCATGCTGTCAGTGAAATGATGACGGCAGATAAGACCTTACGCATGAGTAAAAAGAGTCTTTATCGTGCCAATTTTGATGGTGAGATAGCACCTATCTCAGCTCAAATTGCAGGGTCAGATCCAGCTGAACTGGCTGAAGCCGCTCGCTATCAAGTGGCAAATGGTGCGCAAATTGTCGACATTAATATGGGATGTCCGGCGAAGAAAGTTTGTAATAAGTTGGCAGGTTCTGCGCTGCTCAAAGATGAAGACTTGGTGGCTCGTATTTTAGATGCTGTGGTCGAAGCAGTTGATGTGCCTGTGACCTTAAAAACCCGTTTGGGCTATCTCAATGGTCATGAAAACATTATGCGCGTTGCGAAGCGTGCCGAAGAAGCTGGGATTGCTGCATTGGCGCTTCATGGTCGTACACGTGAAGATATGTATCTGAATACGGCGCGTTATAGCTTAATTAAAGATGTGAAATCGTTGATCAATATTCCTGTGATTGCCAATGGTGATATTGATACACCTGAAAAAGCCAAATATGTATTGGATTATACTGGTGCCGATGCAGTCATGATTGGTCGCGCAGCTCAAGGTCGCCCATGGATATTCCGTGAAATAGGACATTACCTGACGACAGGTGAACATATGGCTGCACCAAGTATTATGGAAGTTCGTGACGTACTGCTCGGACATTTGTCTGAATTGTATGGTTTTTATGGTGAATATTCAGGTTGTCGAATTTCGCGTAAACATATTGCTTGGTACACCAAAGGTTTACGTTCTAGTAATGAGTTCCGCCAAAATATGTATAAAGTTGAATCTACAGCAGATCAATATAAAGTCGTCGAGGACTATTTCAATCACCTACTCGATCATGGTCAGATCATGAGTGATGTTCAAGTTGATCAGGTCAATTTGCTTGAAACCAAATAACTTAAAGCCAAACGAAATGAATCTGTGCAATTCGATACAAAGTAGGCTGCTTTAAGTTAGTTAGATTGATTTGAAATATGTACATAATAAAAAGCCCTCAATGTTGAGGGCTTTTTATAGGCATTCATGTTTGAATGACGCGTTGAGCTAAGTATTAGTTAAAGCGCATTTCTAAAACCAATTGATTGATCAAGTCAGGTGCTTCCAATTCACGTATTTGAGAGACGTTGGTTCCCGCCCAAAATGCACCATATTCATGTACGCCATGCTTGCTGGCTGCTGCATGTAATTGTTTGCCTAAATCATAGCTATATGGGTAAGCCGGAACGGTTGGGCGAGTCGGCGTATCAATATCTGTGTGCCAGTTATTGATAATGCCACGTGCAGGCCGGCCTGAAATACTTGATGTAATCTGCGTGATGGGCGCATCAAATAGTGCTTTGCGATAAGCCTCATTGGCATTTGATGTTTTGCATTGCACAAAAGCAGTGCCCAGTTGAACAGCATCTGCACCCAACTCCATAATTTGATAGGCCTGATGTCCATTCATAATGCCACCAGCTGCAACAACGGGGCATTGAATATGGCGTTTCAAGAGCTGAACCAAGTCACGAGTTTTAACGCTGCTATCGAAGTTTTCATTGAAAATGCCACGGTGACCACCAGCTTCAATACCTTGAGCAATCACGATATCAATACCCGCAGCTTCAATCAGTTTAGCTTCTGCTAAATTGGTTGCAGAAACTAGAGTCAAAATACCCGCTTGTTTTAAGGCCTGAATTTGATGTGGGTGCGGAATGCCAAAATGAAAACTCACCGCTTTAGGGCGCGTTTCCAATACGAGGTTTAGAAACTGGTCATTGTCTTTAAAGCTTGGATAAATACAGTTGAGTGCTTCTGGAGCTTCTGCATTATATTGGGCAAAGCGTGACTTAAATTGCATGATCCATTTAGCAGCAACTTGTTCATCGAGTTCTACAGTGTCATGACAAAAAAAATTGACCTGAAAAGGTTGGTCAGTAAGTTCTTGAGTTTGTAATATTTGCTGACGTGCATTCTCAACACTGCTTGCACCTAAACCCAGTGAACCAAGTCCACCTTGATTTGACACCTCTGCAGCAAGCTCAGGTGTAGAAACACCTGCCATCGGGGCAAGAAATATAGGGTGTTTGATGCCAAGTTTTTCTAATAAAGTCATGTGCATACTCCAATCACTCTAATTACTTTGCCCAAGCGAGTGAAATTAAGCAAATAATATTCGTTATTTCATATCGAAATGGCCTGGAGCCTGCACCAATGCTGTGCTTAAAATTAAGCGACACCTTATGTCGTATTGATGATGTATGACCCGACTTTTGAGGTTGATCCTATTAAAATTAATGCTCTGATCATTTTAAGTTTTAAAACTCTCCTATGTCTGAACGTATCCGTGAAAAACTGCAAATTTTAGCCGATGCTGCCAAATATGATGTCTCATGTTCTTCGAGTGGTAGCAAGCGCCAAAATAAAGACAAAGGTCTGGGTAATACTGGAAACGGCATTTGCCATAGCTATACCGAAGATGGTCGCTGTGTTTCGTTATTAAAAATTCTATTTTCCAATGTCTGTATTTTTGACTGCGCATATTGTGTGTCCCGTCGAAGTAACGACGTAAAGCGCGCAGCATTTACGGTACAGGAAGTGGTCGATTTGACCATGAATTTTTATCGTCGGAACTATATTGAGGGGCTATTTTTAAGTTCGGGGATTTTTAAATCGGCGGATTACACCATGGAACGTATGTTGCAGGTGGTAAAAAAACTGCGTTTAGAAGAAAATTTTAATGGTTATATTCATCTGAAGACCATTCCGGGGGCATCTCAGGAAATCATTACCGAAGCAGGTTTATATGTCGACCGTATGAGCATTAATTTGGAAATGCCGACAGAAGATGGTTTAAAAAAATTTGCACCTGAAAAAAGTCATGTTGAAGTCCAAAAAGACTTAGGTATCGTGCGAGATCGTTTGATTCAATTCAAAGATGAACGAAAAATAATACGCACAGTTCCTAAATTTGTACCCGCAGGACAAACGACGCAAATGGTGGTGGGCGCACATCAAGAGTCTGACCGTGATGTCATACTGATGGCAGACCGTCATTACAAAGAGTTTAAGCTCAAGCGTGTGTATTACTCGGGTTATATTCCAATTAATGAAGAGGAGCGTGCGCTGCCAGCTGTGGGGTCTGCGCCACCTTTATTACGAGAAAATCGGCTGTATCAAAGTGATTGGTTGATGCGTTTTTATGGGTTTGAAGCGACGGAATTGGTCGATGAAGAGCATCCAAATTTAGAATTGGATATTGACCCTAAATTAGCGTGGGCACTGCGTCATCCCGAGCAATTTCCCGTGGATATCAATCGTGCTGAATATCAAATGATCTTACGTGTGCCGGGTATTGGTGTACGTTCTGCTCAAAAAATTGTTCAAGCACGACGTTTTGGGAAAATCCATATCGACCAATTAAAACGTATGGGTATTTCCTACAACAGAGCACAACATTTTATACGCTGTGAAGATTCTCCAAAATTTATTCGAGATCAACAGCCACATCAAATACGTCAGCAGATCTTGCAAAGTGGCCAGTCGAAATATACGCAGCAAATTTCTCCACAATTGAACTTAGGTTTTTAGGATACAGTCGTGAGTATTTATGTCTTTGATGGCACGATGACAGGATTGTTAAGTTGTGTTTTTCGGGCCTTTCAATTTAAGCAATTTGACATTCAGATTTGTACAGATGGGCAAGTGCAGGCAGGTCTTTTCGCCGAAGTCATTGATGTGGCTAGTCACGATGAACAAGCACAGCGGGTATGGCAAGGATTAAAGCTTAAAGCATCTGAAAGTGCTTTGAAGCAGTTTTATTATGCGTTTTTATCCGAGCAGCAGCAGGCTTTTCAACATTGTTTTAATTTTGCGATTTATGCGTTCCAGCAACAGCGTGATGTGTCTAAAAACTATGGTCATGCTGATGTATTAGGGATGAGTCAGTGGGCGAAGCAAGTGGGGCGTGAAAAGCACCGAATGGAAGCTTTTGTGCGTTTTAAAAAATGTCAGGATGGCTTGTTTATCAGTTTAGTCTCACCTGACTTTAATGTATTGCCTTTGATCGAACGGCATTTCAAATCACGCTATCAAGATCAACGTTGGTTGATTTACGATGAAAAACGCAGCTACGGCATTTACTATGATCTACAGCAGGTGCATCAAGCGGATATGGATGCCACAACCATAGATGGGCAAATACAGTCAGGCCATAGTCAATCTTTCAATATCGAACTGGATGATGAGGAAGTTTTATATGATCAGCTTTGGAAAGATTATTTTAGAAGTGTCAATATTGAAGCCCGACGTAATATGAAATTACATGTGCAGTATGTGCCACGTCGTTATTGGCGTTATCTGAATGAAAAAGCGATTTAGGTGCGAATCATCTAGTTGTTTTCGGGCATAATGATCGAGCTTTTGATTGTTTAAGTGAGACTTTGATGAAATTATTTCTTGTTACAACCGTTCTGACGGCAATGACGCTCACGGCGTGTTCTGCAAATGAACAAGAAAAGAAAACATTCAATCCGCAAAGTTATCAAGTTGCCGATACAGCGGGATTACAACAACGCTTTGAACAATTAAATCAGACTCTAGCAGCTGATTTTAGCCAACTAAAAAAAGTAGAAAGTATGGCTTTTTCAGATCAATCCGCTTTAGATGTTCAGAACTTAAAAACTTTAAATCAGCATTTTGTTGCCAATACCGCTTTAAAAAGCTCCAAAATTGCCTATTGCGAAGTAATGAATCATTATTTTTCTGAAATGTATCATCTCGGACATGTGAACTTAGCCTTGGTGAAAGACGTTAAACTGCCAAATGCCGCAAACGAAGATTTGAGTCAGGTATTTGCGAATACAGACCAATTTTATGATTTTATTATCAACCGCTATACCACATACAAGCATGCACAAGAAACCATGCAATATGGTTGTAATCTAAAAGCTGCACTAGCAGATTAAAAAAAGCCCCTCATTTGAGGGGCTTTTTATTTACAGAAATTAGCAGCCTGTTAATTTTTCAGGTTGTGGACGTTCGCCAGGGAAGAAGATTGGGCGTAATTTGACGCCGATACCGTTCCCAATGAAGGCAAATACTAACCATAACCAGCCATGCAAACTACCTGAAGCAATACCGCTGAAATACGCTCCAATGTTACAGCCGTATGCTAAACGTGCGCCATAACCTAACATCAAACCACCGATAACCGCCGCTAGCAGTGAGCGTTTTGGGATATTAAAGTTCGGTGCAAATTTGCCTGCTAGGCTCGCTGCGAGTAATGCACCGAGCATGATGCCGAAATTCATCATCGACGTGATATCAAACCATAATGATTCGGTCAGTGCTTTGGCATTCGCAGGTTGCTGCCAATATGCCCAAGATGCAACATCGATCCCCATGATACTTGCTGATTTTGCTGCCCAAACGGCTAAGGCAGAGGTCACGCCCCAAGGACGGCCTGCAAGTGCGAGTGTGGCAAAGTTTAGTAAAGTCAGGATAATTCCGCCCCAAACCAATGGCCATGGACCACGTAGAAAGCGTTTCCAGCCGTGTTGGTTAGCTTGCGGCTCAACTTCAAGCTGACCATGGCGTTTCTTTTCAAAGTAAACTGTTGCTGCTGCAATGATTGCAAAAACTACAAAGTTTAATGCCAGTGCAGGAACTACACCAAAGCTTTTGACTAAAGAAATCGGCTCAAAGTGGGGAAGGTCAAACCACCATTGAATATGTGAAGTTGCAATCAGTGAACCTGTACAGAAAAAGATCAACGTTACAATCATACGTGCGCTACCAGCGCCCACAGTGTACAGTGTACCTGATGCACAGCCTCCGCCGACTTGCATACCAATACCAAAAATAAAGGCACCGATCATCACGGACATTGAAACAGGATTAACGTTACCTTTGACTGGGTTGCCAAATAATTCACCCGCACCTAAAGCAGGGAAGAAGAGCAGTACAGCCAAAGCCAACATGATCATTTGTGCACGCAAGCCACGACCACGACGCTCTTTAATAAAGACACGCCAACTTGAGGTAAAACCAAAAGATGCGTGATAAAGGGTCATACCCAAAGCACCGCCAATTAAAAATAGCAATGCTTGGTTAACGCCTACAACCAGATAAGCACCAAGGGTGCCTAAAATTAATAAAACAAAAGCCACCCAAATCGATACATTGGATCGATTGGCTGGCGTAGCAATAACAGACATGGAGAAAAAAGCTTAAAAAATGTATCTCTATTTTACGGTTTTTATATATTGTAAAAATGAATATTGTTGAAAAATCACACAATCATTGCTGTGTATAATTGATTTAATATATTTAAAAAACTGATGAAGTGGGCATTAAACTGGATTTACATTAAATAAAGAACCAATCCAACTAGAAAAAAGCATGGCTGCAATGCCCCAAAGCGCAACACGTAGACTGCCTTTCAACATAGAAGTGCCAGCTGCATAACTGGCCAAGGCACCAAGGAGTGCTAGGGAAATTACGCCAACGGCCATAACAGTTTTTTCAATATGCATGTCAGCACTGATCAAGATCGCAACCATCGGAAATAGCGCACCAATTGAAAATGCTAAAGCCGATGAGAGTGCTGCTTGAACGGGTTTTGCTGCGGTATTGTCATGGATTCCAATTTCATCTCGTGCATGGGCCTCTAGTGCATCATGGGCAGTTAATTGGACTGCAACTTCATGTGCTAGGTTCGGCTCTAACCCACGATTTACATAAATTTGAGTCAGCTCTTTAAGCTCCATATCTGGGTTACGTTGTAATTCTTTATGCTCCATGTGAAGATCTGCTTTTTCGACGTCTTCTTGAGATTTCACAGAGATATATTCGCCCGCCGCCATAGAGGTTGCACCAGAGATGAGTCCTGCAATGCATGTAATGAGTAAGGTATGGCTAGAAGCACCACTTGCAGCCATGCCCATAATTAAACTAGTGACGGAGATAATGCCATCATTTGCACCGAGTACAGATGCACGTAGCCAACCTGTACGTTCCATAAAATGTTTTTCGGTATGATGTGAATAAGACATTCTTTTCTCTAAATTTGTTATTTATATGACCTCATAAGATTGACCTGACATCAGTTAAATTTCAAGTTAAAAATAGATTGAAACAGTAAGTTGAATAAAATACAGATATAAAAAAAGCACCCGAAGGTGCTTTTTTTTAAGAATGCTTATTGTTGAGCTTTTTCTTTCACGTTTGCTGCACCTTGCTCAACAGCACCTGCAGTTGCAGCAGTCGCGTCTTTAGCTGCTTCTTTTGCATTGTGTGCAGCAGCTTCAGCATTTTCTGCAGCATTGTCAGCTGCTGTCGCAGTTGCAGTTGCAGCATTATCTACAGCAGTAGCTGTCGCAGTTGCCGCTTCTGAAGTTGCATCAGCAATGTCATGGCCTGCTTGGTCAGCAGCGTTTTCTAGGTGTTCACCAGTTGTTGCACCTGTTTCTGGCGCTTTGTCTTTATTACAGCCAACAAGTGCAACAGTTGCAGCCAAACCTAAAGCAACAAGTAATTTATTCATTTTGATCTTTCCTTTTTTTGTTATGCCCGTAGCATGGGCTGAATTTATATTAGCTGAAAAAATATTCAAAAATCGATCAAAAATTGTTGATTTAGTGTAATTTTATCCAGCATATTTTGTAGTTTAAAAGGCTTTATATATGCTTATAGCGTTAAGGGTTTTGACTAAATAATTCTTCAATTGAAGTCACAAGTAGATAGATAAATTCACTGTCTTCATGGCGCCATAAATATATTTCTTCCCCCAATTGTGTATCGTCTACCGTACGCATCAATAAATAATCGCCATCGCCGTTATGTGCAATTGCAATACTGTTTTCAGGGAAGTCTTCAATTTTACTTATGGATTGATGTTCTGCGGCTAGATGATTCGTTGTACGTTTTATTCTTTTCACATCGCTGGTGTCTTGGAAGGGGAAGAGCCACCATGCTTCGATATCATCACCATCTTCAAATTCATCCGCACTAGAAAAGCTAATGCCGAATTCGCCACCATTTTCAATTTGCATTTTGGCTTTATATTTTTCTGGAAACTTAAATCCTAATTGTTCTTCAGTTGCAGTAATAAATTTTAAGTCTAATGGAAAGGGCATGATGTTGTTCTTAAATTATTTTGGTGTTTTATGAATAAGCTAGGCGTAAATTTTAGTCAATATTTTTTACACTAGTTATTTTTATCCTAGATGTTTTAGTTATGGACATATGGGGCATAAAAAAGCCTGCAATCAATGCAGGCTTTTTTGAGAAATTAATCTATTAAGATTAAAGACCAGCAGATGCTTTAAGCGCTTCCACTTTGTCAGTTTTTTCCCATGTAAATGCGGTATCAGAACCTTCACGACCAAAGTGACCATACGCAGCAGTTTGTTGGTACATCGGTTGGATTAAGTTCAACATACGAGTAATACCGTATGGACGTAAGTCAAAGTGTTCACGTACAAGTGCAATAATCAAATCTTCAGATACTTTTGCAGTATTGAATGTGTTGATCGAGATAGATGTTGGTTCTGCAACACCAATCGCATATGACACTTGAATTTCACATTTGTCAGCTAGGCCGGCAGCCACAATGTTTTTAGCAACATAACGGCCTGCATAAGCAGCAGAACGGTCCACTTTTGATGGATCTTTACCAGAGAACGCACCACCACCGTGACGAGCCATACCACCGTAAGTATCTACAATGATTTTACGGCCTGTTAAACCACAGTCGCCTACAGGGCCGCCAATGACGAACATACCTGTTGGGTTGATGTGGAATTTAGTGTCTGCATGGAACATTTCAGCAGGAATCACTTTTTTCACGATTTCTTCAATTACCGCTTCTTTCAATTGAGCTTGAGTAATTTTGGGATCGTGCTGAGTTGAAAGTACAACTGCGTCTAAGCGAACTGGCATGCCATTTTCATAAGCAAATGTTACTTGGCTTTTTGCATCAGGACGTAACCAAGCAAGTTTGCCTTGTTTACGTAGTTCAGCTTGTTTTTCCATTAAGCGATGCGCATATGAAATAGGTGCTGGCATAAGCACATCAGTTTCACGGCTTGCATAACCAAACATTAAACCTTGGTCGCCCGCACCTTGATCTTCTGGTTTTTGACGGTCAACACCCTGAGCAATTTCAGGTGATTGCTTACCGATCATGTTGATCACGGCACAAGTTGAACCATCAAAGCCAAGATCTGAATGATGGTATCCGATACCATTTACGGTATTACGAACAATCGCTTCAAAGTCAACATTTGCAGTTGTTGTGATTTCACCGGCAAGTACAACCGCACCCGTTTTTACAAGCGTTTCACAAGCAACCCGTGCATATGGGTCTTCTTTTAAGATTGCATCCAAAATAGCATCACTGATTTGGTCAGCCATTTTATCCGGATGGCCTTCGCTTACAGATTCCGAGGTAAATACAGCGTACTCGCGCATAAGTCCTATCACAGTTAAATTTAAAGACGCAATATGTTACATCGAGAAAGCGTTTAGGACTAGCTCAACATGACCAAATTGGATGAAATTAATTCATTTCAATGACTTTTTAATTGATATAGGCATCTAAAAAATTGATATGAGCTATGGATTTCTCAATTTAAATTTTTATGATGAGATAAAACAGAGATATTGGGCTTTGGCACAAGCAACAATGTGATTAGGCGTTAAAATGCCTAAATTGGCTTTTTAAGTGAATCAATTATAAGAAAAAATCAAATCAGTATCCTGTGATTTATCAATGATGAATGTCATGAACTGTCAGAATATGACTGTTCATGACAATTAATCGTTTAATTTGAAAAATAAAACACAATAAATGCGGGCTTTTGAGACTTGGTATGCAAATTGCCTATTTGTCATTACGTTGAATGGGGAAACGTAATAAAACAGTCTGGTTTTACACTCATTGAAATTATGATCGTGGTGGCAATCATCGGTATTTTGGCTGCAATTGCTACTGTATCTTACAATGGCTATGTCGCTCGGGCGCAAGTGGCTGAAGTATTAACAATGATTTCACCCTATAAATTAAAACTGATTGAAAATTATTCAGAGGAACAAAACTGTGTAGATTTGAATACAGCGCTGAATGAAAGTATCAGTACCAAGTATATTGCGAGTAGTGAAATTACTGATGTGGCAGGAACGTGTTCAGTGGTTTTTACGTTTAAATCAACAGATGTCAATTTTGCTCTTCGCTCAAAGCAGATCTATTTTAGTATTCCAGATGGTTTAAATGGTGCTTGGAATTGTCAATCGGATGATATTTCGCAGCGAAATTTACCTGCTACATGTCGTGGGATCTAAAGTATTGAATGTGAAACCGTGAGTATATTGGATAAGTGCTGATTTTACAGGGATGATTACGACGTTTGAGTTACCCAAACCATAGTGGGTTTAATTATTGAAAGTATTTCATATTTCAAATGGTCATTTATTTAGACAAGCTTTGACTACTACTTTTATTTGCAATTGCCTTTCGATGTAGCGGACTTTTATCAGTTATGAAGCGGTTGCTTTCTCTGCCAAACTCTAAATATGCATTGCGCTGTCATTGACTCGCCATATAAAAGCGTCACTGTATACAAAATAAACAACATGCATAGGCTTGAAATTGAGCAATAAGCACCCAAAATACAGGTGGTGCAGGAATAATTAGCGAAAATTTGCCCCTGAGGCTTTACCCATTCCGCTTTTTTTAAGACAATATACGCATCTTTGAATTCTTATTCATCTTACTCTTTTAAACCATTTGTTTGGACTCTGACCTATGACAACCCCGCTTAACGAACGTCGTATTGCAAACGCAATTCGTGTATTGGCAATGGATGCTGTGCAAAAAGCAAATTCAGGACATCCAGGTGCTCCAATGGGGATGGCAGATATTGCTGATGTGGTATGGCGTGAATTCCTCAACCACAACCCTGCAAACCCACAATGGGCAAACCGTGACCGTTTCGTATTGTCAAACGGCCATGGCTCTATGTTGCAATATGCGTTATTGCACTTAACAGGTTATGACCTGTCTATTGAAGATTTGAAATCTTTCCGTCAATTGCATTCTAAAACTCCAGGCCACCCAGAATTGGGTTATGCACCGGGTATCGAAACAACCACGGGTCCATTGGGTCAAGGTATTGCAAACGCTGTAGGTTTTGCACTTGCTGAAAAAACTTTAGCGGCTCAATTCAACAAAGAAGACATTAAAGTTGTAGATCACAATACTTACTGTTTCTTAGGTGATGGCTGTTTAATGGAAGGTGTTTCTCACGAAGCATGTTCATTGGCTGGTACTTTGGGTCTAGGTAAATTAGTTGTTTACTACGATGACAACGGCATCTCAATTGACGGTGAAGTAGAAGGCTGGTTCTCTGATGATACAGAACAGCGTTTCTTGGCATACGGCTGGCAAGTACTGAAAGTCGACGGCCATGATGCAGATGCAATCCGTGCGGCAACTGTTGAAGCAAAAGCTGAAACTGCGAAACCAACCTTAATTATCTGTAAAACCATTATTGGTTTAGGTTCACCAAACAAACAAGGTAAAGAAGATTGCCACGGTGCGCCGCTTGGTAATGATGAAATCGCTTTAACTCGTGAAGCTTTGGGCTGGGCAGAAGGTCCATTTGAAATTCCTGCTGATGTTTATGCAGCTTGGGATGCAAAAGCCAAAGGTACTGCTTCTGAATCTGCTTGGAACGACACATTTGCTGCTTATGCTGCTAAATATCCAGCAGAAGCAGCTGAACTAAAACGTCGTCTTTCTGGTGATCTTCCTGCTGACTTCGCAGCAAAAGCGGATGCTTATATTGCTGAAGTAAATGCTAAAGCTGAAACAATCGCTACTCGTAAAGCTAGCCAAAATGCCATTCAAGCATTTGCGCCGCAGCTTCCAGAAATTCTAGGCGGTTCTGCTGACCTTGCAGGCTCTAACCTGACTTTATGGAAAGGCGCAGAAGGTGTTGAATCTAACCCAGCGGGTAACTACGTTCATTACGGTGTACGTGAATTCGGTATGACTGCGATTGCTAACGGTGTTGCACTTCATGGCGGTTTCGTTCCTTATGTAGCAACATTCCTGATGTTTATGGAATATGCGCGTAATGCAGTACGTATGTCTGCATTGATGAAACAGCGTGTGATTCATGTGTATACCCATGACTCAATTGGTCTAGGTGAAGATGGTCCTACACACCAACCTGTAGAGCAAATTGCATCTTTACGTGGTACACCAAATCTGAACACTTGGCGTCCATGTGACACTGTAGAAGCATCTATTTCTTGGAAATCTGCGCTGCTTCGTTCAGAAGGCCCTACAGCATTAATCTTCTCTCGTCAAAACTTGCCATTCCAAACTCGTACAGCAGATCAAATTGCTGACGTTGCGAAAGGCGGTTATGTACTTGCAAAAGAAAAAGGCGAATTGAAAGCAATCATCATTGCGACTGGTTCAGAAGTTTCATTGGCAATGGATGCTTACGCACAGCTTGACGGTGTACGTGTCGTTTCTATGCCATGTGCTGAAGAATTCGTAAAACAAGACGCTGCTTACCGTGAAGCGGTTCTTCCTGCTGCGATCCGTGCGCGTGTTGCTGTTGAAGCTGCGCATGTGGACTACTGGTGGAAATTTGTTGGTCTTGATGGTCGTGTAATCGGTATGACGACTTACGGTGAATCTGCTCCAGCAAAAGACTTGTATCAACACTTTGGTATTACTGCTGATGCTGTTGTTGCTGCTGTGAAAGAAATTACCGCTTAATTTATAAAGATTAACCGTAAAAAAGACGCCCCAGAGAAGGGGCGTTTTTTATTGCAGAGATTAAATATATTTTTTAATTGTGAAATAACGATTTGTAACGAATGAATTAAAGCATTGGTTTAAAATTAATTCATTCATGCAGTATTCAGCCACGGGTGCAATGTTGCCCCAAGTGAGGAAACGATGAGCCTTTACGATCAGATAAATGATGAAATTGTACTGATGGATGCTGGTGAACAGAAATGGATTGGCACAGACTTAGAGCTTGAAGCAATGGTTGCAGTAGAATTGATGCTGCAAGATTTGCAAGAAGACAAAGTGATTAAGATTCGCCGTAAGAACCATGAAAAGCATACAGGCTTGAAGCAGGTTGACCGCATTTTGGTTGAGAAGCTATAAGCTAAATGGTTAAAAAGTCCGATTGTTCGGGCTTTTTATTTGCCTATCGTATTTATAAAACGGATAAGAAAAAGTCCATCCAATACTTATCAAGACTAAAAAAGAGCGCATTAAATACAGTGTTTTCAACACATGAAGCTTTATTTCAGTTATAAAAATCCAGTGATCATTTAAAAAAGACATTGAACGTGCAAATACAAATTAAAAATTTAACTGAAATTTCAAAAAGCCAATGGCAGCCGCTCTGGGAGCTGTATTTAGAATTTTATAAAAGTCAGGTGGCGGATGCAGTGACCGAGCGAACATGGCAAAGGTTACATGCTGCTGAGTGCGAACATATGTATGGCTTTGCAGCCGTAATTGAACATCAAGTGGTTGGGATCGTGCATGTCATAGAACATGAGAGCTGCTGGACATTGCAGCCTTATGCCTATTTGCAAGATTTATATACGCTTGAAGAATATCGCGGGCAGGGTATTGGCAAGGCGCTGATCGCGAAAGTGAAAGAATATTGTGATCAGCGGCAGTGTGACCGTGTGTATTGGCTGACGCATCAGGACAATGAAACTGCGCAAAAGCTGTATGATCAAATCGCGAGAAAAACCGGATTTATCCAATACCGCTGTCATTAACTCAATGTAAAAGGCCATTCCAAATCAACAGCAGCTTTTGCGCATCTCAGTATTAAGCTGAAACTTTAAAGTTTTTAGCTGAGTCAGCATCTTGCTGAATGATCCATTCTCCACCTACGCGGAATGATGATGCTGAGGCGTAGGTATCTTCCATAAATTGGAAAAAGCTGATTAAACCGTTTTGAACTTTGGCTTTAATTGAAAAAGGCGAGGTGAAAGTATTTTTTGCATAGACTGAGGTGTAGGTGAATTGACCAAATACAGCTACGGTTTCATTTTCAGCGATCATATCCGTGATTTGAAAGTCGTCGATATTCCAGTAGGTCCCAACGTTGGCAAAGGTATATATATAAATGTCTCTGCCTGTGCCAGACCCAGCCCACGGCTCAATTTGTTTAAGTTCTGGGTTGCTGAAGTTTAAGGAAACATATGCCGCGTCTTCGGCTACCAGTAGCTGAGTTGCATTTTCGACGAGTTCTTTTGAAGTATTCATAAGAAATGCCAAAACGACATCTTTGGGCGTTTTAGTATTTAAGGCTTTTTCAATAGCCAGCGATTGTTCTGTCATTTTTGGGTACTCAGATTGTTATGATGTCTAAAAATCTTAAGTGGATTTGTTTAGAAAACCTACGACTCTGATAGGTTGATGTTTCCTAAATTTAGGATAAATAACTCATGGATCAATTAAATTATTAATTATTTGAAATATATGGAAAATTTAATAATTGAGAGTGGTTGTAGATGCTGCTACAGATTTTACAAAACTATCGTTCTAAACATGCAACAAAACGTTTTATCTTTAAAGCTGTAATACGGCTAAAAATCTATAGACTTAATGGTATTCGAAAGTGAGATAAAAACATGAACTTTAAAGCATTAACAATCGGTTTGGCGGTAGCATCAGTTACAACAATTTCTATGGCAAAACCTGTTGCCTATCAAATTGATCCTACTCATACAGCAACAGTATTTACGTGGAATCATTTTGGTTTCTCAACACCTTCTGCAAACTTTAGTGACATTCAAGGGACAATTAATGTCGATAATGCAAAACCTGCAAATTCGTCTGTGAATGTGACGATTCCATTATCAAGCTTAAATACCAATGTCAAAGCATTAGATGATCATTTAAAAACAGCAGATTTCTTTGATGCTGAAAAATATCCAAATATCACGTTTAAAAGCACAAAAGTTCAAGCGATCAGCAAAACTAAATACAAAATCACGGGTGATTTAACAGTTAAAAATGTGACTAAACCAGTGGTATTGGACGCTGTATTGAACAAGCAAGCCGTTCACCCAATGACTAAGGCGGAAACGATTGGTTTCAATGCAACGACTTCTTTTGATCGTTCAGCATTTGGTGTAGGTGCATATGTACCGAATGTAGGCGACAAAATTACGGTAAATATTACGACTGAAGCCGCTGTGTCTACAGCAAAGGCAGCAGCGAAATAAGATTTAGCTCCCTCAGCTAAGTTAGGAAAGCACCCATCTGGGTGCTTTTTTATGTTTTAAATATATTTAATTGGTGTGTGATCAATCGCGATTGATCAGCAATAGGCAGCCAAAACTGATGAAGATTCCACCGGTAATGGCGTCAATTTTTTTACTAAATTTTTGATAGTAATACGTCATTTTAGGTGCTGAGAATAAGACCGCAACCAATGCAAACCAAATCAAACTTTCAATAAAGACTAAAGCCAATAAAAAGCTTTGATCAAAAATGCTGACCTTTGCACTGATCCCAATAGAAAATACACTAGTGAAATAAACCAATGCTTTAGGATTGGCCATATTGGTCAAGAAACCTTGAAATAACAGCGTCAAAGGCGATTTTTTCTGTACGGCTTGCTCGGTTGGTTTTGTTATTGTGCCGAGGTCTTTACTCCATGCAGACTTTAATAACTGAGAGCCTAAATATAAAAGATATAGGCCTCCCAAAATCATGAGGCATTGTTGTAACCAAGCCATTTTCTGAAATAGAAAATGTAAGCCACTTATTGCACAAATTGACCAAACTAAAATACTGAGTGAAATACCTAACGCGGCAAATAATGCATGTGATCTGGATTGTCGAATAGCACTTTGGGTGACAAAAAAGAAGTCAGGGCCTGGGCTGATGAGAGCAAAAAAGTGGATGAGCGCAATGCTGAGTAAGGGAGTCATTATAATGGCTTATACGTTTTGAAGTGCAACCGTTATAAGCCATTTAGCATTAAATTAATAGCTGTTTTAAAGCTCAAGCTGTTGTAAAAATTGTTGCAAAATAAGGGGAGCAACACGTTCTAAATGAGGTGCATGTTGTTGGCTTTCCATGCGCAAATTTGGAATGTTAATTTGTGCTTTATGTAGTTCACATGTATGCCCAATCAGCCATTTTTCCATGGCCTGAGCTTCTGCTTCAATATGAAACTGTAGGGCTAAAATATTGGGCCCATAGCTAAACGCTTGATTCGGGTAAATTGCCGAGCTGGCGAGCAGTTGTGCATTTGCAGGTAAATCAAAGGTATCACCATGCCAATGCAGTACAGGCACTTGATCTAATGGCGCTAATATATTGTCACTGATGGCATCAAGCGCTAAGGAACTCCAACCGATTTCTTTGCTATGACCTGCATAAACTTTAGCGCCCAATGCATACGCAATAAGCTGAGCACCTAAGCAAATGCCTAAAGTCGGTAATTTACTCTCTAAACGTACTTTAAGTAAGTCTATTTCTTTTTGTAGGAATGGGTAGTCATCAGTTTCATAGACTCCGATCGGGCCACCCAAAATGATGGTAAGCCCTGTATGTTGCATAGCTTTACTCAGGTCATCGACTCCAGCTTCGAAGTATCTCACCCGATAACCCAATTGGTAAAATACATCTTCCAATGAACCCAAATCTTCAAATGCAAGGTGTTGAATGACGTAAATGGTTTCGTTTAATGCAGTACTCATAGGGATTTTTCAGGATTAAAATTTCAAAATAGAATGTAGCTTGAATTGTCGGAGATTAAAAAGGAAAACTGTAAATTTTTCACAATTGCGAAAAGAGATAAATATAGAAGTTGGCTGAAGCATATTGTTTTTTTTTTTGAATGATTAGGTTCGTTCGTTGAACTTAGCATTTAAAACCTTTGTACTGTGAAGTAAGGGATTCTCGAAAGGCTTTATTGGCAAAATTTATGAGAAAAAGTGCATGATATTTTGATAAAGCTTTGGTTTAGTATAAAAAAAAGATGAAAAACCAATGGAAAAGCGTTTAGAGATGCGTATGATGAAATCTTCGACAAACAACAGTTCATTTTTCTTTTAATATCATCACATAATTAGATAACTGATTTTAAAAGTAAAAAAATATAAGCCAGGGAACTTGTATGCAGTCAAAACATAATCGAGATGCCAGTCTCTTGCATGCGATACATAAAATTTTATTGAAGGAATGGGACCCGTTAGGGATTCGCCGTATTCCTGCTTTACGTGATGAATATGATGATTATTTGCCCAATATTTTTAAATTAATTCAAGAGGATTCTAGTGAATCAGAAATTTTTGAATATTTATGGTGGGTTGAGCAAAAGGTCTTAGAGAAAAAAGGGCAGAAGGAACATACCCTAAAAATTGCGAAAATGTTGAAGGCAATTGAGCGCTAGTTTGCGGTCGTGTACGCATAAAAAACCGATTCGTTGTCCGTATCGGTTTTTTATTTTAAATCTCTTAGAAGTCTCTTAGAAACGGTTTAGAATTTCTTTTCTAAGGTAAACATAAAGCTTGGAATTGCTTCATTGATACGAGATTGGTATAGCGCGCCAGAACTTTGTTCTTTTAACACTTCTTTATAATCTGAGCTGAGAATATTACGTGCATTCACCGATGCAGACCAATTTTGATCAAAGCGTTTAGTAAAACTCACATCCATATTGACGCGTTCATTGCTGGTGCGATTGTACGGTTCGTTACTCAGCGCACGTGTATATTCAGGGGTATAATTGAGGTTCACACTTGTTGCAATACGCCACGGTTGATAGTTATAAGATAAACCAGCACTTGCGGTATAAGGTGCAACATCACTTGCCAAACGGTCAGAGCCGTCAGTTTCTTCAATTTTTGCACGTACAGTTGAAAGTTGAGCATTCAACATAAATGAATGACCATTCTCCGTTTGCTTCAGTGCATAACGTCCAGCAATTTCTATACCATAAGTAGTTGCACTGTCTTGGTTATAAGGACGTTCGACAAAACGGCAATCGGTATTTCCTGTTTCACAACGACCGCCTGTAGCATTTTCTGACAGGATCGATTTTTCGATATAGTCATTAATTTCTCGATAATAGGCAGTGATATTTACACCGCCAGCAGGGGTGTTATAGCCTAAGGTTGTTTCGTAAGCATTAATAGTTTCAGGTCGTAAGTCTGGATTACCACCACGATTAGGGTTGTTTAGTGTCCCAGCATCACTATCTGTAGAAACTGAAACCGTCGGCATCAATTGATTGCTACGTGGATTTTTAAAAGCCTGACTCAAATTGGTTTGGAGTGACCATTGGTCATTAAAGTCAAAACGGTGTGCTAATACAGGACTCAAATGCTGATTTTGATAATCCACTAAACCTGAACGATCAATCCACTCTTGGCGTACACCTAGAGTTAAGGTTTGGCGCGGCGTATATTTCCAACTTCCTTCAACATAAGCAGCATACAATTGTTCATCTAAGGTGTCTGCAATATTGCTTTTAAGTTCATTACTACGTAGATCGGTACCAAATTTTATTTGGCGTTTTGAGTCGAACTTTCGGACACCGTCGTAGCCTAAACCATATTCATTAATTTGTTCATCAATATACGATTGAGAATCTCTGAATTCGGTCAATTCTGTTTCATTTTGCTGTTCGATTGATAAGCGAATTTTGTCAGAATTACCTTGGTCTTTATGCTCATATCGTGTGTTGAGTCGAATGCTGTCATTTTTATCTTTTTGGACTTGGGTGCCACTTGTGCCTTCGCTTTCATTGTTGCGATAAAACATTTCAGCGACCAATTTTTGTTGATCATCAAGTTGATATTCAACACGTGGGGTGAGCATTTGCGACGTACGATTGGTGATGCGTTTCTGGGTTTTCGTTCCTGTTGCATCTTGTGTACGGGTGAGTGTATCTGAATCATTCCACATTTGGCTCCCAGATAAACTATAGATCCAAGGGTCTGATCGACCATCCATTTGAAAGTTTAAATTGGTGCGTTCTTCTTCACGTCTATTTGACTTTGTTAGACCATAACCAGCACGTACAGATCCACTCAAACGCGTGCCATTCAATGGTTCTTTTAAAATAATATTGATGACTGCAGATGAAGCAACAGAGCCTTGAGCGACGCTGGGTTGTTTTGTAATTTCAAGGCGTTCGATCATTTCCGGTGTAATGCTATCAACAACTGACATGCCACCACGAGGACCACCTTGTACAGGTTCACCATTGATTAAGAACACGGGTGCGCCACCACCACGAAAACGCATACCACCTGCACCACCACGTGGACCACCGCCAGCACCGGGAAGTTGAAATCCTGCAGCACGACGCAGCGCATCATTGATGGACTGATCGCCAAATTTCAACATTTCATCACGGCTTATGATGGTTTTTGCGACAGCACTGATATCTGGGTCTTTGGGCTTAGAGCTTACTGTTGGAACTTCAAATGTTAAAGCTTCCATTTGCTGAACTGCTGCAGATTCTTGGGGATTTTGGACTGTATCTGCGGCCCAAATTGATGTTGAGATTGTAAGTAATGCGTAACTTAAGCTGGTCAGTTTGAGTGTGGTGTGCGCGCCGTACATTATTTGGTTGTCCAAATGTAATTTTGGCAAAGAATAACGGAAAATTATGGAGAAAAATTGAGGAAAATAGCCGAGATGAGCATTTCGTTAGATTAGTTTTTAACAGGCAGGTGAAAGGTTGTGCGGCAATAAAGAAAGCCTTAATCGTTGGAAGTAATCCAGGCCTATTAACGCCGCTACAATATAATAAATCACTGATGTGACGCAGTAACATCAGAAGCGTACTTTGCTTCAAATAATAAAGATACGCGGTAATGTCATCCGCAATTGTTTGAGACAGGACGACTTCTAATCAAAATGTTTTTGCGATACGTTGAATCATTTGACGGTAGTGAACGAGTTTTGTTGGTGAGGTGCATTGCACCGCAAAATGGTCTCCTTGCGAAGCACGCTTCTCATTTTGCCGAATGAGAAACAACGTTTCGTAAAGTACCCCCAGCCGAAGGCTAATCCCTGTATTTAATCCCTAAATGTAAGACTTCGTCGAATAGACGTAAATATTATTTTAAAAATGCGAAATGACTTTTATGTGTATAACATGAGTAAATACATCTAAAAATAAGCCTTTGAAGAAAAATTAAGACATAAAAAAACCCTCATCTTTCGATGAGGGTTTTTCGTATTCTGGAGCGGGAAAGGAGACTCGAACTCCCGACCCCAACCTTGGCAAGGTTATGCTCTACCAACTGAGCTATTCCCGCAATGAGGTGAATTATAGAGAATTTCACACAACTGTCAACTCTCTATGCTTCTGTTTGCTTAATTAATCAGCACGGCGCCAAATAGTGCCTTGACGAGTATCTTCAAGAACAACCCCTTGATCTAACAAAGATTGACGAATTTCATCTGCTTTTGCAAATTCTTTAGCTTTTTTCGCATCTTTACGTTGTTGAATTAAATCTTCAATCTGTTCTTCTGGTAAGCCTAATGCTTCCTGACCGATATCAGATTTCAGGAAATCATCTACATTGTGTTGCACCAAACCTAAAATGTTGGTCAAGTGATGCAATGTCGAATAATACACAGCCGCTTGTTCAGCATTTTCATCTTTTACTGCACGGTTTAACTCTTTGTTTAGCTCGAACAAAACTGCAATGGCTTCAGGGGTGTTGAAATCATCACGCATAGCTGCATTAAAGCGCTCAACCAAAGCATCATCTAAAGTTTCTACGGTTTTTTCACCATAGGCTTGTTGATAAGCTTTAAATGAATGATAGAAACGGGAAAGGGTATTTTTCGCTTCTTTTAAAGCAGTGTCAGAGAAGTTTACTGGGCTACGGTAATGTGATGACACAATAAAGAAGCGAATCACTTCAGGGTGGAATTTATCCATCACATCACGAATAGTGAAGAAGTTACCTAAAGACTTCGACATTTTTTCGCCATCGACATTAATAAAGCCGACGTGCATCCAGTAATTGACATACTGTTCGCCAGTAGAGGCCTCAGATTGCGCAATTTCATTTTCATGATGCGGGAAAGTTAAGTCTGAACCGCCACCATGAATATCAAAATGGTTACCTAAGCAGCAGGTCGACATCGCTGAACATTCAATATGCCAGCCCGGACGGCCATTGCCCCAAGGCGAAGCCCAAGAAGGTTCATTTTCTTTGGCATGTTTCCAAAGCACGAAGTCAAAAGGATGTTTCTTTTCTACTTCTACATCAACGCGTTCAGAAGCACCAGCCTGCATATCGTCAAGTTTACGACCCGAAAGACGACCATATTTGGCAAACTTTTCAACTTCAAAATAAACATCGCCATTTGCAGATGGATATGCTGTACCTTTGTTGACTAAGTTACCAATCATATTCTGCATTTGATCGATATAGTCTGTTGCACGTGGTGCTTCATCAGGTGCTGCACAACCTAAATTGGCAGCATCTTCGTTCATGGCCTTGATAAAGCGATCGGTTAAAGCAGTAATGCTTTCGCCATTTTCATTGGCACGGGCAATGATTTTGTCGTCAATATCGGTAATGTTGCGAACGTATTTAACGTTCCAGCCCTGACTGCGCAGGAAACGGATAATGTAGTCGAATGCAACCATAACTCGAGCATGACCAATATGACAGTAGTCATACACGGTCATTCCACAGACATACATATCGATATGTCCTTCTTTGCGAGGTACGAATTCTACTTTTTTACGTTGCTCTGAGTTATATAGAACAAAAGGTTGCATAGGTCTTCAAATTGTTTCTACCAAAAGATGGCTCATCTTAACCTAAGCATTTTTTTTCATAAAGTTAAAACCCAAAAAAGCAGATATTTTTTAATGCTTGATGTAATTGTACTGCTGGAAAAAGAAGTTGAAGGCTCATTTGATTCGGGCTGAATTTCATTTGAGAGTTTAATTCAATTTATCTGTTCCTAAGATAAAAAAGAAGAAATGCATCTTTTCTGCATAATTCATGAATTCTTATACATTTGGAAACGTGCTATTTGCATAGATATGATAAAATTGTGAAAATTTTTTATTTTGAAAGTGAGAGCGCACCTCTCACGGCTTAAGGTATAACAACTTTGAATCCACCAAATATGCCGAATCAAGTCGATTTTCAGAAAGTCGCATTAGAAACTTTGCGTATTGAAGAGCATGCTTTACAAGTATTAGCGACGCAAATAGATGATCGTTTTAGCCAAGCCTGCGAAATCATTTTACAGTGCAAAGGGCGTTTAGTGATTACTGGTATGGGTAAATCGGGTCATATCGGTCGTAAAATGGCCGCTACGTTTGCCTCGACCGGTACGCCATCTTTCTTCATGCATCCGGGTGAAGCTGGGCATGGTGATTTGGGCATGTTGGTTAAAGGAGATGTGCTCATTGCAATTTCAAACTCAGGTAAGAGTGATGAAATTATGATGCTGATGCCATTGATCAAACATTTGGGCATTCCTCTAATTACCATGAGTGGCGACAATAAAGGCCCAATGCCACAAAATGCCGATGTCGCATTGACCTTGGGTAATATTCAAGAAGCATGCCCTTTGGGTCTAGCGCCGACCTCAAGTACCACTGCAACATTAGCCTTAGGTGATGCACTTGCAGTTGCATTATTGGATGCACGTGGTTTTACCTCAGATGATTTTGCACGCTCTCATCCTGCTGGAGCGTTGGGTAAGCGTTTGTTATTGCATGTAAAACATCTTATGCATACAGGTGAAGACTTACCAAAAGTGTCGCCAGAGACACCAATGAATAAAGTTCTGTATGAAATTTCAAATAAACGTTTGGGACTCACCACGATTGTCGATGAAAACGATACCTTATTGGGTATCTTTACCGACGGTGACTTACGTCGTTTGATTGATAAACAGCAAGGCTTTGATGTGAATATGAAAGTCTCAGAAGTGATGATTAAAAATCCTTTGACCATTTCACAAGAAGAACGCGCGGTACATGCTTTAGAACGTATGAACGAAAAGAAAATTACACAATTTGTAGTTGTTGATGATGTCAATAAAGTGATTGGGATTATCAGCATGCATGATTTGATTCAGGCTGGGGTAAATTAAGAAAATGGCATCGTATGTATTGCTAGAACAAGCGCGTCACATAGAAGCACTGGTACTGGATGTAGATGGAATTTTAAGTGATGGATTTGTAACATTGACCAATAGCGGCGATGAAATCAAATCTTTTGATATTCGTGATGGCTTAGGCATGAAGTTAGTGCAAAAAGCAGGTATCAAAGTCATCATTATTACTGGCCGTAAAAGTAATATCGTTGAAAAACGCATGTCTGACTTAGGTGTGGACTTGGTGTTTCAAGGTCGTGAAGACAAAGGCGTTGCCTTGACTGAGGCCTGCGCACAGTTTGGTATTGATCCTTCAGATTGCCTATATATGGGCGATGATTGGCCCGATCTTTCAGCCTTTGCTATTGCAGGGATGAAAGTGACCGTACCGAATGGACATTTAGAAGTACGTCGTCGTGCAGATCTTGTAACTCAGGCGATGGGTGGACGTGGTGCTGTTCGTGAAATCTGCGATATGCTTTTAGTTTCTAAAGGTGTATACCAGGAACTACTTGAAAAATATGCAAGTGCACCTTATTAATAAATTGATGCAGTCATTGGATTGAATCTCCGCTTATGGATACTAAAGTTTTATACGTGACAGCTGTGGTCATTGCTGCAGTAAGCGGTGGTTTTTACTATTTCGGTGGAAAGGGTAATAAGCTTCAGGCGGACTCTTCGAAAAGTATGACTTACTCAGCTGAAAACATTAACCTGACGCAGACTGATGAGCAGGGGAAATTGCATATTCGTGCGCAAGTCGATCGACTTGAGCAGGATTTGCAAAAGCAAACGTCTCATTTGGTCAATCTGAAAGCATCGACCTATCAAGATGGTGCTGTCGATGCCACGTTCTTTGCCAAACAAGCGAATGGTATGGACGATAACCAAAAAGTCGTACTGAGTGACAATGTGGTTGCAACGAAATTGATGCGTGAAGGGCAAATGGAGTTTCGTACTGAGGAACTAACTGCTTTTCCAAAACAGCGTGAAATAGAAACGGACAAGACTGTAACGGTGATTTCACCACAAGCCGAATTTGTCAGCCAAGGTTTAAAAGCAAATTTAAACGACGGTCAATACGAATTTTTTAATATTCGAGGAAAGTATGAACCATAATTTTAATCGAAAAACTGCAAAAACTTTCCTAAAACGTACAGCGCTACTCGGTTCACTGGCGTTATGTTCAGTTGCAGCTTTTGCTTTGCCTTCAGATCGTAATCAACCGATTTCATTGGTTGCCGATCGTGCAACGTTTAATGAAAAAACCGGGATTACGACGTATACCGGTAATGTCATCATTGAACAGGGTTCAATGAAGCTGCAGGCAAACTCAATCGTTGCGAACTTAAACAGCAAAAAAGAGATCAGTACGATTACAGCAACGGGCGGACCAGCACATTTCCAACAAAAAACTGATCCTGCCAAAGGCTTTGCAAAAGGCCAAGCACAGAAGATTGTCTACAATGCTGAAACAGGTATTATCACCATGACGGGTGGTGCTTTGTTGCAACAAGATGGTGCAAGTATTCGGGGTAATAGCTTGAAATACAGTATGAATAAAGGCGATATCGTTGCTGAAGGTACACCAAACAAATCTGGATCTTCTTCAGGTCGTGTACAAATCGTGATCCCACCATCAAGCACTAAGTCCTTCCCAGGAGCACGTGATTAATGGAGCAAACTTCGCAAGTTCAAACTTTATGTATTAAACATTTAGCCAAAAACTACAGCAAGCGTTGGGTGGTAAAGGATGTGTCCTTTAGCATGCAAAGTGGTCAAATTGTGGGTTTACTTGGTCCAAATGGTGCAGGTAAAACCACAAGTTTCTATATGGTTGTTGGTCTAGTGCGTATGGATAAAGGTGAGATTCATTTAGATGATCTTGATTTGTCTGACTTGGCAATGCATGAGCGCGCACGTAAAGGTATTGGTTATCTACCTCAAGAAGCATCTATCTTTAGAAAATTAACGATTTCTGAAAATATCATGTCGATTTTAGAAACCCGTAAAGATCTAAATAAGCAACAACGTCAGCAACGTCTAACGGAATTGCTTGCTGACTTTAAAATCACACACATCAAAGATTCTCTTGGTATGAGTGTGTCGGGTGGTGAGCGTCGTCGTGCGGAAATCGCGCGTGCGTTAGCGGCAGACCCTAAATTTATGTTGCTAGATGAACCTTTTGCAGGGGTCGATCCTATTTCAGTGGGTGATATTAAAGACATTATCCGAACATTGAAAGATCGTGGTATTGGCGTATTAATTACAGATCATAATGTGCGTGAAACCCTTGCGATTTGTGAGCATGCTTATATCGTGAGCGAAGGTTCAGTGATTGCAGAAGGTACTCCAGAAGAAGTCCTTGCAGATGAAACGGTACGTAAAGTTTATCTTGGTGATGATTTTACTGTTTAATTGAATAATATAAGAAATTTCCCGTTGAATGGCGCTAGTTTCATTCAGCGGGTTTATGTTATTGTCTGAAATGACAAAAACTGAGCGATTAATCTAAAAAATTAACAAGAATTCAGTATACTTTAAACTAAAAATACGACCTGCAAAAATCATGCGATTACGAAAGATGAATGGTCCAGAAGTTGGGCGTCCGCGTAAAAATAAGTGTAATTTCTTTTGTATATTATTATTACCCTTTTCCATTGGTTCAGTGTATGCAGCAGATACTAGCACTGCACAAAGTACCATTCAAAAGACATTAGATAAGATTTTTTTACCTAATAAGCCTAAACCTTCTGCCGAAAAAATTAACATCACCGAACTCAGTAAATATAATTTAGATACCTCACGTGTCCAAGAAATGCCAGCCGTTGCTTATGGTCGAACACAACAAGGCAGCTATAATCCAAACACAGTAGCGAAGAATCTAAGTTTTATTGATGCGATACATATCGCCGTCCAAAGACGTCCAGAAATCACACAAAGTATTGCTACAGTCGCATCGCAAAACGCTAATATTGACCTAGCGGATGCTGCATATTATCCCCAAATTTCAGGTGGATTGAGCACTGCAGATCTGACTAAAGGCGAGCGTGGACGTCAGTTGGTATCTTTAAATGCGACGCAGATGTTATATGACTTTGGTAAAACCAAAAGTGCTGTCGGTATCGAAGAAGCAAAAATGTTACAAGAGCAGGCTAATGTACTTGTAAATTTAGATGAAGTTTCTTTTGATGTTGCAAATGCCATTATCAACATTAAACGATATCAAGAAGTTGCTAAAATTGCGCAGCAGCAAATTGCCGGTGTGAGTCGGATTGCTGAGATTGCTAATTTACGTGCAACCGCAGGGATCAGTAGTCAAGCAGACCCTATTCAAGCCAAGTCAAATTTAGAAGCTGCGGAATCAAATTTAATTGTGCAAGAAACTCAACTTCGACAGTACCAACAGCGACTTCGTACCTTGTTAGGTTTTGATGTAAGTCAGATCAATTGGGTGATACCCGATCGGATCTTAACTGCAGCGGCTTTATATGAGGATCCGGACTTCAAGATGATTCCGAGCATGATGAAAGCACAGGCTGGAGTTCAAGTTGCCAAACTGCAAAAGCAACAGTCAAAATTAAGTGCTTATCCAACCCTCAATGTCAAAGGCAGTCTGAGTCAGGCGGTGAATGGCCGTAATCCAAATAATGATGAAGATGATGGTTTATATAATTCAATCATGTTGGAAGCCACCAGTAATTTTTACCAAGGTGGTGCAATTGCAGCGCAAACACGTGCCGCAAGCTATGCAGAAGAAGCAGCAAAAGCACAAGTAAATACAGTGTATTTGGATGTGATTGATCAAGTCCGAATGATTCGTGAACAAATCGAAAATAAAAAGCGTCAAATGTCGATATTGGTGCAGCGCCGTGAAACAACGGTAAGAACCAAAGAGCTGTATCAAGAACAATATAAATTAGGCACTCGAACGGTTGTCGATCTACTGAATGCAGAGCAAGCCATACATAGTGCCGCACAAGAAATTGTGACATCGCAATATGATATCTACTCAGCACTTGCACAGTACATCCAAGTGACAGGGCGTTCACGAAATATCTATGAACTTAATAATATATCTATTCAGGGGTTTGAAGTTCAGCCATGAGTAATACAATAAATTATCAACCGTGGCTACAAGCGGTTCTGAATATTGCAAAGCATTATCGAATTGAACCCTCTGAAGAACGTATACGGTTGCAGTTGGATTGGGATCAACACAAAAATGCCGATGAACTGGTCGCAGTTATGGCACGCCAAATTGGATTAAGTGTTCGTAAAAACAAATACGACATAAATCTGCTCAATCCATGGCGCTTACCTGTATTGGTTGAGTTTATCAGTGGTGAAGTGGGTGTGGTAGAACGCATCGACGTAGACGGTAATGCCAGTGTCCAATTGAGCGGAGATGAAGGTTTATCTCAAGTCTTCTCTATTGAACGATTGAGCCATGGCGTTCGCAATATATATATTCTGCGTCCAGAGTCATCTGTACCCGATGCACGTGTTGATGAATACATCAAGCCGTTTGAAAAAAATTGGTTCTGGTCGATCGTTTTAAAAGACTGGAAACGCTACATCGACATTATGTTTGCTTCATTAATGGCAAATATCTTGGCCCTAGCCACCATTTTATTCTCAATGAATGTGTACGACCGTGTCATTCCATCTCAATCTGTGCCGACTTTATGGGTACTTGCGGGTGGGGTGTTAATTGCAGCGATATTTGAGTTTGCATTACGTGTTTCACGAATTTATTTGTCGGATATTATTGGTAAACGTGCCGATTTGAAAATTTCAGATCGTGTATTTGGTCATGCATTAAGAATTAAAAATAGCGAACGCTCAAAATCTACAGGTACTTTTATTTCACAGATTCGTGAATTAGAAGGGGTACGCGAAATGGTCACCTCGACGACTGTTACTGCGATTGCCGACTTACCGTTTTTCTTCTTGTTCCTGTTCATCTTCTGGTTAATTGGCGGCAATCTATTTTGGGTTATGCTGTTGGTGGTTCCTTTGATGATTATTCCAGGGATTTTGGCGCAAAAACCATTGGCTAAACTTGCACAAATGGGTATGCGCGAGTCTTCGATTCGTAATGCCTTATTGGTTGAATCTGTGCAAGGTATGGAGGATATCAAATTACTTCGTGCTGAATCACGTTTCCAAAACCAATGGAACCACATGAATGAAGTGTCTGCTGATGTCAGCATGCGTCAACGTAAAATTGTAGGCTTAATGTCGGCATGGACGCAAAAAATTCAGGGTCTAACGTTTGCAATTGTTGTACTTGTCGGCTGTTTTGCTGTGATGAAAGGTGAAATGACCACAGGTGCTTTGGTGGCTTGTTCGATTTTGTCTTCACGAATGTTGGCACCGATTTCTGCACTGGCAGGGGTATTAGGTCGTTTACAACAGGCTAAAGTGGCAAAAGCCGGTCTGGATGAGCTCATGAAGAAACCTGTCGATCAACCGGATTATTCTCATCTTATTCATCGACCATCAATTAATGGTCATTATGAACTCAATGGTGTGTCATTTAAGTATGGTGAGGATGATCCACGTCCAAGTCTTTTAATTCCAAAACTGGAAATTAAGGCTGGAGAAAAAATCGCAATTTTGGGCCGTAACGGTGCTGGTAAGTCGACGCTACTCCAATTGTTATCGGGTATGCAAACGCCAGTACAAGGCAAAGTTAAATTAGATGGGATTGAGCTGTCTTTAATTGACCCCGCAGATGTACGCCGTGATATGGGGCTATTGAACCAAAATTCACAGTTATTTTATGGTACGATTCGTGAAAACTTGACCTTGGGTGCTCCGCTGGCTACGGATGAACAATTGATTGAAGTACTGAAAATTACGGGTGCAATTCACTTTGTTCAAGAGAAAAAAGAAGGGCTAGACCATATCATTTTAGAAGGTGGTGTAGGCTTCTCTGGCGGTCAACGCCAAGCTTTGTTGCTTGCACGCTTATTGATTCGTCAACCCAATATTTTATTGCTTGATGAACCTACAGCAGCCATTGATGACGTATCTGAGAAGCAGTTGATCGATCATTTAAAAGGTTATTTACAAAACCGAACTATGGTGGTAGCAACACATCGCCGTGCGGTACTTGAGTTGGTTGACCGCATTATTGTGGTGAATGAAGGTAAAATTGTCATGGATGGGCCTCGTGATCAAATTCTGAATCAGAATGCTCAGAAAAAAGTAGCTGGGGCTTAAATCATGAGTGAAAATAAACAAGAAATACAACGCTCGACCAAAGTCAGCTTTAAAGAGCCACCATTACCAAAATCGAGTTTAATCATTTGGATTATTACGATTGGTCTGGCAATCCTTTTAGTTTGGGCTTGGTTGTTTAAATTAGAAGAAGTCTCTACAGGGACAGGTAAAGTGATTCCATCTTCGAAAGAACAAATTGTTCAGTCGCTTGAGGGAGGGATTTTAACCAAGTTGAATGTGAAGGAAGGTCAAATTGTTGAACAAGGTCAAGTCCTTGCGCAACTCGATCCAACACGCTTCGCATCAAATGTTGGTGAAACCGAGTCTTTACTTGTGGCATCACGTGCGACAGCAGCACGTTTACGTGCAGAAGTGAATGGTACACCATTAACCTTTCCTGAAGATGTTCAAAAGATTCCAGCTTTAGTGAAGGAAGAAACAGCTTTATATCATTCACGTCGTGCAAACTTGGAAGAATCTGTTGCTGGCTTAAAACAGGCATTGGTGTTAGTTCAACAAGAATTGGCCATGACTGAGCCGCTTGTTGCTAAAGGGGCAGCAAGTGAAGTTGAAGTACTTCGTTTAAAGCGTTCAGCGAATGACTTACAAAATCAGTTAAATGATGTCCGTAACCAATATTTGGTAAAATCACGGGAAGAATTGTCGAAAGCCAATACTGATATTGAATCACAGCAACAAGTGGTGAAAGGCAAATCAGATACACTCAGCCGTACCGTTTTTAAATCTCCAGTTCGTGGTGTGGTCAAAGAGATTGATGTGATGACATTGGGCGGTGTGATTCCGCAAAATGGTAAATTGATGACCATTGTACCTTTGGATGAACAGCTTTTGGTAGAAGCACGTATTTCACCGCGAGATATTGCTTTTATTCGTCCGGGTCAAGAAGCCTTAGTGAAAATTACGGCATATGACTATTCGATCTATGGTGGTCTAAAAGGTAAAGTGACCGTCATTTCACCAGATACTTTACGTGATGAAGTGAAACAAGATCAGTTCTATTATCGTGTTTATATCCGTACAGATAGTGATAAATTAAGCAATAAAGAAGGTAAAAGTTTTAGTATCACGCCGGGTATGGTGGCAACAGTTGATATCCGTACCGGCTCTAAAACTGTACTTGAGTACTTAATCAAGCCATTCAATAAAGCAAAAGAAGCACTTCGCGAACGTTAATAGCGCAGTGCCAATCAAGCCTCCAGTGTTGGGGGCTTTTTTGTGGATGTAAGTCTTTCAAAAAACGCTATAATATCCTTTGATACAGGATCTAAAGACGTTATGCCATTTACACTCGCCGCACAGTTTGAATATGAAGAAGACATTAAAAAAAGTCGTTTTCAAGCCATCGCAGTTCCTGTGGAAAATGAACAAGCCGTTAAAGAATTTCTCGAAGCCCATAAAGATATCTCAACAACACATCAGTGTTGGGCATGGAAAATTGGACATACGGTACGTTTTAATGATGATGGTGAGCCTTCAGGCACAGCAGGTCGGCCCATTCTAGCAACCATAGAAGGGAATGACCTAACCAACGTGTTGGTCTTGGTTAATCGTTGGTATGGCGGAATTAAGCTCGGGACAGGGGGATTGGTACGTGCCTATGGTGGCTGTGCCGGTAAGTGTCTTTTACAAGCTGAAAAAATTGAACTTATTGAGAAGAAAAAAGTGCAATTTAGTTGTCAGTTTAATGAATGGGCAATTTTCCAATACGAACTCAATCAGCAGCAAATTGAATTTCAGGAAGAATATACAGCGCAGGGCGTAAATGTACTTGCATCATTGCAAATTCATCAAATCCAACCGCTACGGTTAAAGATTCAAGATGTAACTCGCGGACGTGAACAATTGCATATCGTTGAGGCTGCTGAAGATGAATGAACAAGATCCATTATTGAAATATCGAGAGCAACATAAGCATCGTCTGAATTATATGCCTTGGTTGTATTGGTCACTCAAACCGAAAAATCGTGGTTGGGCTGAAGCTTGGCAACAGGAATATCAAGACTATCTCAAATCGATGGAAACTGTGGAAATTGGTGAAAATTGTTTTATATCGCCATTGGCTCATATTTTTGCTGAACCGGGACGTAAGATTGTCATTGGAGATAACAGCTTTATCGCTGCAGATTGCACCCTGCATGGCCCAATAGAAATAGGGAATGAAGTGGCGATCAATCATCACTGTATTTTAGATGGTGGGCGAGTGGGCATCAAAATTCACGATCAGGTTCGTATAGCGGCATATTGCCATCTATATGCTTTCGATCATGGAATGGATGTCAATCAACCGATCTATCAACAAGCTGTACGTTCACAAGGGATTGAGATAGAGCATGATGTTTGGTTAGGTGCGCATGTTGGAATCAAGGATGGTATTCACATTGCTGAGCAGGCTGTAGTCGGCATGAACAGTATGGTGACGAAAAATGTTGAAGCGCGTGCAATCATTGCGGGAAATCCTGCAAAATTCATTCGATATCGTGAATAAATAATCGCCAAATACTTCATAAAAATTTTTTATGCTTACACAAATGCATGCACAGTGAAACAGAGTTGTGATAAGTTAAAAATAACAAACAACATTTTATAGCCAAGCAATAATAAAACGAGGGCTAATCATGAAACGAGTTATCGCCTGTATCGACTCTTCTCCATGCATTAATGCACTAGCTGATGCTGCTGCTTGGGTTGCTAAACAAACTCACCGTGAGTTGGTTTTACTGCAAATACTTGATTACTATCCGGCAAGTTATCACTTAGGTGAAATTAGCGGCGTGATTGGGTTTGAAAGTAATGCCATGCTCTTAAAAGAACTGGCGGAGTTAGAACAAAAACAAAGTGATTTAGCGCTAGATTATAGTAATAACTTGCTCAAACACATTTCTGAAATGATCCAAGATAAGCATGGGATTCAAACCACCCATATTCAGGAAAAGGGTGACTTCTTAGAGCAAAGTTTTAATATTTTGCAAGATGACGATATTGTTTTAATTGGTCGCGTTGGTGAACGTTCAGCAGAGCGTAATAAGCCGCTGGGTAGTAATGTTGAAAACTTTATTCGTGGTGCAAGTTGTACAGTTATGACCGTAGGACCAACGTTTAAACCACCGACTCGCTTTATTTTTGCCTATGAATATTCGCCTAAATGCGTTGAGTTAATGAAGCGTGTGGCACAAAGTGATCTACTCAAACTCTTACAATGTCATTTGGTTTATGTTGGAGATCACCCACAAATCTTGGATGATCCAAAAAATTATTTAACCAATGCCGGTCTCGATGTGGTGACAGAATACCGTTATGGCGATGTTTCGGAAAATATTCTGGACTATCAGCAAGAGCATGGCATTCAGTTAATCGTACTTGGCGCTTTTAGCCACAGTAAAATCCATCAGTTCTTCTTGGGCAGTATTACCACCAGTATTTTCAGAAATTCGAGTGTTCCACTGTTGGTTGTAAAATAAGATGAAACAACAAATAGGTGATTTAATAGACGGACAAATGCGAGTAAATAAATAATAAGTTGTTGTATTAAAAATAATCAGAGTTATCCTCATAAATTGTGGATAACTCTGTGTGTAGTGTTTGTAAGTAGTTGTTTTAAAAATAAAATATTGTATTGATTATTTTTTATACCTTTATTCGAGGTGTTTAAAAAACACCTCGATTTAGATTATTTAACGATTGCAATCGCAAAACCATCATGACCTTTACAACCTACAGTTTGAAGTGCCGTGCAGGATAAAATTTTCGGATGATTTTGCATGGCTTTGAACATATCTCGGATACCTTCAATACTTGGCTTGTGGTTTTCGGCATTCAGAATCTCACCTGCACGAATCACATTGTCTAAAACAATCACTGTACCTGAATGAGATAAATTTAGGCTTAATTCTAAATATTCAGGGTAGCTCTGTTTGTCTGCATCGACAAAAATAAAGTCAAAAGCTTCAGTATCTTCAGGAAGGGCACGTAAAATATCTGCCGCGCGACCACATTTTAGTTCAATCGTTTGTGCAAGCTTTGCATTATCAATATTTTCTTGACCCAGGGCAGCATGTGTATCACGACCTTCAATGGTCAGAATGTAACCATTTTCAGGTAAGGCACGTGCTAACCACATGGTGCTGTAGGCTGCAAAAGTTCCAAGTTCTAAAACACGTTTACACTTGTTCATTTGGATTAACATTTGTAGCAGCATGCCTTGATTGGCCGCTACAGCAAGATGATCTGGAAAGCCACGTTCATCTGTATGTTGAAGTGTTTGAGTCAGTATTGGATCTTCAGGAATTAAATGTGAATCGATGTAAGCATCAATGTCTGTCCACATTTGTTGCATGTTGTCGCACCTCGTGATTGATGCAAGCATTTTAAACCTTTCCACTAACATCGCAATTTATTGTTCTGTATTTGTATATTTTATGCACAAAAAAGACCTCCGAAGAGGTCTTGGTATGACAATGTAATGTTTTAGTAATTACACATTGATGAACGACTTGAGTGATCAGGCCCCCAAGTACGGTAGCCTTGAGTATCAATATGAATTTGTCCGCTGGCATATAGACCTAGGCCCATATTGAGGCTTTGCCCATGTTGTGACCAAAATTGGCATAAACGGAACTTGGTATTTTCAATATAACTATAGTCTTCGGGCTGTGGATACGCAGGTCCAATACGGAAATCAATCGCCGAGTTGTATAAGTGACGAGATGAACTTGCACCACCGGCACACTGGTTCAAAGGCAAATCACGATAAACCGATGTCACTTCAAAGTCCGTTAAGATATTGGCAGCTACTAAATATTTAAAGACACGTAAGGTTGCAATTTGGTTTTGCCATAATTCACGGTTAGGTACCATATATTCTGAGCGACCACATTTTTGCCAGTCACGTGCAGTACGCATCAACTCAAATGATGGAATGATATTGCCTACACCATTTTTCTCTAAAAAGACTTCATAGTCTCGAACGCGACGTAAATTATCGACAGACGCGACCCACGAATTGTAGGCATAAGGCACCACTTTAGGCGGGGCTTGTCTGATGGTCGTCACTTTTTCTTGAGGTATGTAAATACGTTTACCGTCGGGAGTTGTAATAGTGTGACCTTGTTTTTGTGGTGTAGTTGTACAACCAATGAAAACAAGAGGGAATATTGCAACGGACAATAATCCCTTGAGTAAATGCTTCATTATAGAAATCAATTATTTATAAACTCGTTCTATTTTAATCCAATTTGATTGAGAAAATTTGAATAATTTGCAATGAAATGTGTGCTTTAAGTATAAAAAAAGATCAGCATGTGCTGATCTTTTCATGAAAGCGTAAAATTACTTTTCAAGATATTGTAATTTATCAGCTTTACCGTTCCATTCTTCACGGTCGGCAGGTTGACCACCAATTTGAGTGATGTTCGGCCATTTTTGAGAAAGTTCAGTATTAAGTTCGATAAATACTTCTTGACCTTCAGGTAACTCATCTTCAGAGAAAATCGCGTTAGCTGGACACTCAGGTTCACATAGCGCACAGTCGATACATTCATCTGGATTAATAACAAGGAAGTTTGGACCTTCATAGAAACAGTCAACAGGGCAAACTTCTACGCAGTCTTGATATTTACATTTAATACAGTTTTCAGTGACAACAAAGGTCATGGCGACAGCTACCTAAAAAATATGGTTCTAATAAACTAATGGTGTATTTTAGGCAAAAAATAGGGTAACTAACAATTCCTTTTATTGATAATTATTATATGCAGTGCTGTTAAAATCACTAAAAACTGAACAATTTATGTAAATTTCACAATGAATGAGAATCATACTCAAAAACTAATTAAATTACATCTGTTTATCGAACAATATTTTTATGTGCATTTTAAGCATGAAACATTTTAGAACATTAATTTTTTATCAATTTATTGCTGAATAGCCGCAGTAGTAGATAGCAAACATTCACTAATTTACGCGTTTGAATGGTGTCAATGCAAAGAACACCTTCATTGGTGTTCTTTGCATATCTCATCTATCGCTTCTGCTCAATTTAGATCTTAAGTAAATCCTTTAAAGCGTAAAGCTGTTGTAATGCTTCACGTGGACTTAAGTTATCGATATCAATATCTGCTAAGGCATCAAGTACGGGCGATGTTTTTTCAACTTCAACTACGCGTTCAATGACTTCAGGCTCTGCGAGTGCCGAGAATAGATCGGTTTGTACAGCCGTATTGAGTTGCTGTTTTTGCTGAGTTTCTAATATACGAAGGCGATTTTGCGCTTCTTTGATCACAGCTGCAGGAATACCTGCAAGCTTTGCCACCTGTAGACCATGACTTTGACTCGCCGGGCCTTGTTGAACTTTATGCAGTAAGATCAGGTTGCCATTTAGCTCACGAGCAGTCACATGATAGTTATCTATATTGGCGTCTTTGCCTAACTCGGTGAGCTCAAAATAATGCGTTGCAAATAGGCATAAACATTTAATGCGACGGGTGAGATCGAGCACACATGCCCACGCCAAAGATAAGCCATCATAGGTACTCGTACCACGTCCGACTTCATCCATCAGTACCAATGATTGATTGGTCGCATGATGTAGAATCTGTGAGGTTTCAGTCATTTCCACCATGAAGGTTGATTTGCCTGTAGACAAGTCGTCGGCAGATCCTATACGGGTAAATATCCGATCGATCGGCCCTAATACGGCAGATTGGGCAGGGACAAAGCTACCACAGTAGGCTAATAAGCTGATTAAGGCAGTTTGGCGCATAAAGGTCGATTTACCGCCCATATTTGGCCCTGTGATAATCGCCATGCGGTGATTAAAGTCCAAACTAGTATCATTTGGAGTAAATGCTGATTTGCTCAGAGATTCCACAACTGGGTGACGTCCGGCTTTGATTTTGATCCCAACTTCAGGGCTATATTCAGGACGTGACCAATTTCGTAATCGAGCTTGATGGGCAAAATTAGCCAGTAAATCAATTTGCGCTATAGCGGCGCTCATCATTTGTAAGTTGCCAATATCTGCACGTAACTCATCAAGTAATAGCTCAAAGAGCATTTTTTCGCGCGCTAATGCACGTGACTCACTCGAAAGCACCTTATCTTCAAAAGATTTCAACTCAGGGGTAATGTAGCGTTCAGCATTTTTAAGGGTTTGGCGGCGAATATAATGATCAGGTGCTTGTTCAGCTTGTGCGCGAGTTAGTTCAATATAGTAACCACTAACTCGGTTATAACCAATTTTTAAGGTTGAAATTCCGGTTTGTTCACGCTCTTTGATTTCGAGATCAATGAGGAATTGTCCCGCATGGTCACGAATTTTACGTAGTTCATCAAGTTCAGTGTCGAAACCCTCGGCAATCACATTTCCATCACGTAAAAGCACTGGCGGGTTTTCTACGATGGCAGACATGAGACGCTCATGTAAGCCGTGAAAATCACCCATTTCATCATTTAACTGAGCGATCAGCTTAGATTGGTGTGACTGAATGATCGGTTCAAGTGCATGTCGAAGATAGGGAATTTGTGCACAAGTTTGACGTAACTGAACTAGGTCTCGTGGACGAGCACTGCCGAGAGCTACACGAGATAGCACACGTTCAATATCGCCAATTTCTTTGAGAACTAAGCGGATCGGAGACTCATGATAGCCTTGCAGCATCGCTTGTGATGCATCTAAACGTGCATCCAATAAAGCGGTATCTCGTAAAGGCTGCATCAAGGTACGACTCAATAGGCGGCCGCCCATCGCAGTTTGGCAATCATTGATTAGTTGGAACAGGGAAGTACCATGTTCAAATAGGGGATCAATCAGTTCTAAGTTACGACGAGTGACGGGATCGAGCGCCACGAAATCACTACTTTGTTCGAGTTGAATGCTGCGGATATGTGGTAAAGCGGTTTTTTGAGTGACTTTTGCATAGTGAATCAAAGCCGCTGCGGCAGCTTTCGCCAAAGGCAAATGGTCAATACCAAAACCTGAAAGTGTGGCTACTGCAAATTGGTCACACAGCGTTTTTTGCGCGTTATTTAAATTGAAGTCGACGTTTGGACGTTTAGTGACAGGGCAGTCTAATTGACGTTTAATTTGCTCGACAATATTCGGATCAATAAGATCTTCATCAATCAAAATTTCGCTCGGCATTAAACGAGAAAGTTCGATTGCCAATTGTTCCAGTTGATAGTCCATTTGCTGAACTTTGAAAATACCTGCACTGAGGTCTAGTAAAGCAATCCCGATTTGATTTTGTTGTAAGCAGATCGCGACTAAATTTGAACTTTGATGGGAGGCAATCAGTGCATCGTCCGTTAATGTCCCCGGGGTAATGATACGGACAATTCCGCGCTCAACCGGCCCTTTGCCAGTTACTTCACCAATTTGTTCGCAGATCACCACCGTTTCACCTTTTTTTACAAGGCGGGCTAAATAGCCTTCAGCTGCGTGGTACGGGACGCCAGCCATGGGAATAGGCTCACCATTGGCTTTACCACGATGTGTCAGTGTAATTCCTAAGAGTTTTGCTGCTTTATGCGCATCTTCAAAAAAGAGCTCATAAAAATCACCCATCCGATAAAACATCAGTGAATGCGGATTTTGCATTTTGACTGACATGTACTGTTGCATCATCGGGGTCAGGGTTGAAAGGTCAACTTTGGAATTATCAGCTTGCATGAAACGAAATACCTTAAAATAAAAATTTGTGCGCTGCTAAACGAAAAACACTGTTTTGATGAAAATTGGATTTAGAAAAAGTCCTTATATTTATATTGTCTCTTCATTCAAAACCACAGGTGCACGTTAACAAATCGTGTTGCTGATTCTAGCAAAAAAAGTGACAGGAAAATGCCAGAAAAGGTTTGTCTGCATGTAAAAAAAGCAGTCAAAATATTATTTATAAACGCTAAAAAGTCTGTGTGTAAATTCAACAATGGATCAATTCATAAAGCGATAGACTGACTCAAATATCAAGCTGCGCTTCAGCCTACGCTAATCGGTATTGGTTTCGACCACTGCCTTTTGCAAGGTAAAGCGCTTGATCGGCAGCCAATATAAATTTTTGAATTTGATCAGATTCAGATGGAATGATCGTTGCCGTACCGATGCTAATCGTCACAAATTTTGAAATATGGCTGGCTGGATGTGGAAGTTCGAGAGATTGAATACGGTGTAATAAATCGGCTGCCAAAGGTTCAATCTCAGCTTCAGTTAACATTGGAAAGAGGAGTAAAAACTCTTCTCCACCGTAGCGCGCAGCTAACTCACCACTTCTATTGGTAATTTGAGATAAGACCTCTGCAATTTGGGTCAGGCAGATGTCACCCGCCTGATGTCCTAAATGATCATTATAATTTTTAAAAAAATCGATATCGATCATCATGATGCTTAACGGTTGTTGATGACGTAGGGCATAACGCCATTGCTGTTCTAATGCTTCAGATAACTGACGACGGTTTGCAAGCCCAGTCAATGGGTCATGCTCTGTCATTTTTTTCAATTGTTCAGATTGTTTTTGCATCTCATTTTGATGCAGTTCAATAATACAATTTTGTAAGAAGTTTTCACGGTGTTGACGGTCAATTACATAGGCAATCGCCATACCCAGAAAGCTACTATAGGTATAGGTACGATTTAAGAACGTCCAGACAATTTGAAAATCAAAAGCTTTAGTAATGATGTATCCAATCAAGCCACCGCACCAACCCGCAACCACGGCAGTATAAAAACGCATACCAACAAAGGCATAGATGATGACCACGGCATACATCATGGCAGCATGTAATAGCGCATCATTGTGATCATTACCAATCATAGTAATGATGATAAATGTGATCGCAACAGCGCACATCGAGCCTAGACAAGTATAAACATTAAAATAAGGGTTTAATGCGGAACAAAAGATAAATCCCATGCAATCAGAATGATAAACACTATCCAAATATACTGAGGAATCTACAAAACTGCGTTATGGGATCACTTGATAAATCCCCGCACATGACAGGGCATACCGGAGAAAAATAATGATTCCGCGAAAACAAAATTTTTTCGCCGCTTCATCGCGGTAGAGCGGTTGATAAATGGATTATAAACTTGACGTAATATATACTTTATTCAATATAGTTATGATTTAACCCCAATTTCGTCTAGATGAAGGGACTTAAAGCCTTATAATTTCATAATTCGATATGCTCATAAAAAATCAGGAAATGGGCACAATATTTTGTCTTTATTTTACAATAATTTATCTCCAATATGAGGTTTATGTAAAGTTTAACGAGTGCCTTTGAGTTTTAAAATGATTAAAAAAGCTTATATAGTAATTACGTGAATAATGGCATATTCAAGTAAATGCAGAAATAAAAAAACCGATCCTGAGATCGGTTTTAAAATATGTAGATCGATTTAAATGCTGTATTGCCTTATGGTTTATAGAGGCCAAGTTCAATCAAATGCAAACGTAATATACGGCGTAGTTCGAGTACAGCTTCAGGGGTTTCTTGAATCGAATGACCCCCTTTAATGATTTTTTCTGAAACAGCACCCTCTAGATGAGCACTAGTGTATGGTACAATATCATCCGTCATAATATTTTTATCTTGACTGTTGGTGTTATTTCCCATAATTGAATGAAACTTCAAACCCTTACGCGGCTGAATATTTTCAGTGAGCGCGATAAATTTTGATTGATGACTTAAGTCACTTGGTCCATTTTGGATCAAGCCATGGTCAATTTCACGAAATAAATCTTTCAGGTCTTCTTCTTGAGTTAACACATCACCCATGGCCGATAAAAAAGCTCCTGGGAGTTTAATAATTTTTCGAGCGGCTTTGGTAAACCAGCGATCTGCATATTCTGTACCGCGATGAGGTGCAGCTAAAAAAATTGCACGGCTGAAATTTGGAATATCTTCAATCACCATACGTTGCTTCACTACTGGAATATTTCGGTACTGATTTAATTGACGTGAATTCATCATTTTCAAAGCTGCTTGCGTGGTATCGGCTTGGCTGACAAGTAGTCGTGCAATAATGCCGCCCATACTATGACCGACTAGAACAGCATCTTTTTTAGCCGCGGCATTGGCGTCTACTTTGCTAAAGGTCTGAGTCAAAATGGAATAAATTTGGAAGCGGCTTTCAATAATCGGCATATTAGTTGAATAGAAGACTTGCCACACTTGATAATGTTCACGTAGCACTGAATCGCCCATAATATCGTTAGTCAGACGAATCCATGCTTCAGGGCTGCTAGCAAGACCATGTACCAAGACGATAACTTTTTTGTCAGGATTATATGGTTCAAGCATGTAGAGATGCGGCATCGTCAGTTTTTCATCTCGGTCAATCAGTGATAAATAAGCTGCCTTACCCAAGTTATTTTGTGCTAACCAAAGACCATATGGAGCAGAAAAATTGGCTGCAAGGGCATAGTTTTTATTGGCAATATTGACCTGTTCATATTTGTACGGGTCGTAAGCCTTAATTTGAAACTCATGCTGATTTAAAATTTGATCAACTGAAGTTGTGGTGCTTACAGGTTCCGCTGTTAAGGTTGCAGCTAAATAGCGCGCTTGATGGATATTAGGGTTTGAACCAGACGGATATTTAAAATCTATTGGGTTGATAATGTATTTGGCTTTGCCTGTTTCAACTGTATGTTCTTCAGGTAAAACCACAAGGAATTCGGAACCAAAACCATCTCGGCGGGTAATTGAACGTAAACCTGAGAAGTTGAGGTTATAGGTTGACATCAATTGTTCAATTTTACGATTTTTGAGTTCTGGGTAATGGCTGAAGTCAATATGATAGGTGGTTTGTCCGACTTTGATCTGTTGGGTGACTTCTTGCGGTTTATAACGTAGTGCATAGCTGCTAACCAGTTTAGCAATCCCTTGATTATAGAAATCTCGGATTTGAACTTGGCGGTTATCAAAAATACGGTCAGCAGGCGCACGTTTGGTTTTAAACATATAGGCGTAGCTATAGCGAATACTTTTATCCAGTAGCGTCAGCTGTTGATCTAAACATTTGTTATAAGTGTCTTGTTCAATTTTTTGTTTTTCTTCTGATTTGTGGCTATTGAGAAGACCTAATTTACAGGCTGAAGAAGACTCATATTCGATGGCTTTGGCTAAATATAATTCACTTGCCGTAGACAATAATTGTTCATCTTGAATTTGAGGGATCTGTTGTAGTTCATCAACACAGGCTTTCGGGTCTTCTATACACGCTTTGGCTTCACGACCTGTCATCGACAAGACATTTAAACTGGCTTCGCTGAGTTTGTTTCGAGAAATAATACTTTCACGTTCATTGGCAATAGAAACGTTGAGTTTTTGGTTTTTGACACTGACGACCTGACATCCACTCAGTACGCTGGTACTCATGATTCCAAGGAGCAGTATTGTTTTAGTATTTAGCTGCATAAAGGGGTCGCACATTGGGTTGAATATTTTCAAATCATACGATAATTGTCAGGATTTTCAATTCGCCTTAAATGAAAAAAGACCGTTAAAACGGTCTTTTTTCAAAAGAATTTTCTAAATCGTTACAATTAAGATGTAGCTTTAGGTGGATTTAGAACTTGCCAAACATTCCAACGGCCTTGCTTTTCAATTTCTTGAATTAAGCGGTCAGCGACTTCGCCTTCTTGTGGGTATTTGACTTTATAGTTCTTTAAGACCTGAATTGCGTTCTTTTTTTGTTCCATCGCAATGTAGTTATTTGCTGCAGAAAGATACGCTTCTTGAACACCCGCTTTCATCGCTTTGTCTAGGTATGGAATCGCTTCACGTTGACCGCCACCTTCAGATAAACCGAAACCGAACCAGAAATTTGCTTCAGCATCATCTTGGTTGATTTTTAAAATACGCTGTGCATAAGTTAATGATTTAGTGGTGTATACAGAACCTAAGTCGAGGTTACGTGCCATCACACTGGCTTTAAATGCACGAACTAAAACATCAAAAGAAGCGTTGTCTTTAGATGCAAGGGTATCTAATTTTTGCGTCACTTCTTTAAGTTTAAGTTCAAACCCTTTACGTTCTTGGCGTTGAACAAAACGTGGTGGATAGTGACGTGCTTTACCTTCAACGAGCTGTAAGAAATCATCAATTTCAGTAATGTCGATTTCATTGTCACCCGCTAAAGCAGCAAATTTCATTGAACGTACTTTGCTGTCTACAATTGGAATAATCAGACGGTTTTCTTCGAGTGTTAATTGCTTAGATGGGTCGGTTGGGCTAGTTACCACCATCTTAGTCACAGGCTGTGCTGCAGCTTTTTGTAAATTTAATTCAAAAGGAGGTGGTGCATCGTAGTTAAATGGGTTGAGTGCGTAGAAAGGTGGAGTCAGTTCAGGCTCTACAAAAATCATGGCATCTTTAGGTGCATTATTCTTAGTTGGGGCGCTTCCACAAGCGGCAAGGGTTAAAGCAATACAAGCAACTGCCAAGGGCTTAAGCGTCATATGATTCATCCATTAAATTTATTTTATACAAAAAAGCATGTTGGTCAGTCTAAAAAAACTCTGAACAACATGCAAGTTAAAGGCAACTTATTCTGATTGCTTTTGGTTAAGCCTTAGATTGACTACTTTGAGCTTCGCATTCGCGGCGCACATCTTCAATGATTTTAAGTTCTTCCTGACTAAAAGGTTGTTCATTAAGCTGTTGCTTTTTGAACGTTGGGTCAAGGAGAGACAAACGCTGACACAAATTATTCATACGTTTTTCATTGTGCTGAATACGATCTAACAATACACGCATACCTTCTAACATCGGGTCAGTTTGGTCTTGTGTTGCAGCATATGGTTGGAAACCAATACTTTCTGCATAGTCGCGACGACGGGTTTCAGCTTCATCTTTTGGTTTATCTTTGGTGATAAAGCGTGCTGGATTACCTACAGCGGTAGTATCCGCAGGAACTTCTTTGGTCACCACGGCATTTGAACCGACTTTGGCATTTTTACCCACCGTAAATGGGCCCAAGATCTTTGCACCAGCGCCAACCACTACACCATCTTCCAAAGTTGGGTGACGTTTGCCTTTGTTCCAAGTCGTACCACCTAAGGTCACACCATGGTAGAGGGTGACATCATCACCAATTTCAGCTGTTTCACCAATCACCACACCCATACCGTGGTCAATGAAGAAACGACGACCGATTTTCGCACCCGGATGAATCTCAATGCCTGTGGCAAAGCGGCTAAAAGAAGACAATAAGCGGGCTGAGCCTTTACACTCTTTTTTCCAAAGTTCATGTGCCATACGATGCATGATTAAGGCATGAATTCCTGGATAAGTCGTTAAGACTTCGAGCGTATTTCGTGCAGCAGGATCGCGCGCGAATACAGCCTGTATATCTTCTTTGAGCTGCTTAAGCATTAGATTGATCCTCATTGTCTGTAGATTTTTTCCATGTTCCGTTATTTAATGCCTGTACTCGGCTAAAGATGCCACGTAATAAGTGGTATTCCATACGATCTAATTGTATACGTCCAAATAGGCGACGCAAGCGTAAAGGTAATAATCTTGGATTTTTTGGATCCATAAATTCAATCTCTGCCAGCATTTTTTCAATATGCGGGTAGAACTGTTCCATCATTTCATGGGTCACTAACGGTTCATCCCATTCCATATCAATGTCATCTGTCACATGCATATTGGCATCAGGATTTGCCGTTAACTCAGTATGTGCAAGGGCAGCCATACGCATTTCATAGCAAATGACTTGAATCGCTTGGGCAACGTTTAAGACGCCATATTCAGTATTTACTGGAATAGTGACGTGGTAGTTGGCCATTGCCAATTCTTCATTGGTCAAACCACGGTCTTCACGGCCAAATACTACGGCAATTTCTTGTTGTTGTTCGCAGACCGCTTTGAGAGACATTTCGGCAGCAGGGCGAGCGTCAAGTAAAGGCCATGGAATGGTGCGACTACGTGCACTGGTCCCAAAGACAATATGACAATCTTTAATAGCATCTTCTAATGATTCAACAATTTCAATTTGATCTATTAAATCGACAGCACCGGCAGCCAAGGCATTAATGTCAGGATGCGGGTAAGTCTTAGGTGCAACTAAGACCAGCTTTGAAAGTCCCATGGTTTTCATGGCACGTAATGCACTACCAATATTTGCGGGTAATGTTGTATTCACCATGACAATACGCACATGGGAGAGATGTGCTGAAACCGCAGCATTGTCAGTTTGATTCATGATATTTCCAATTTGTTTATTTAAAAAAGCAGTTCAAACAGCGTTTAAACTTTAAGAAAATTGATTGGCTTCTGCTTGGTATAAATCCATGGCATCATCCATGCTCATTCCATCTGGCGGTGGAGGAACTTGCGCAGGAATAGAGGCTTGTTCATAACTCACCGCCTTGGCTGCTTTGGATTTGACATGATATTCGACATGCAAAGATTCTTTGCCGAAGTAGTCACGCAGCTTAGACAGTAATTCATCTAGTGGGGCAACTTTCCAGTTTAAGCCCAAATGAATGTCGGCCGTCGCATATGGATAGTCAATATATAACTGCACAGGTATATGCGTACACATATCGACATTGCAGAAAGGCAGTAAAATATTTTGGATGTCGCGTGAGAGCGTTTTACTAAAATGTTCCGGCGTTAATTTGATTTGAATCGCATTGGCACGTTTTTGACGGATTTCATTCAAACTGAAGGCTTTAGTTAAGCGACCCATTGGCCGATCAAAACCTTCACGTTCGTAAATTTCACCTTCAATCACCACCACTTTTTCGTTTTGAATCACGTCTTTGAAGCGGTTAAAACGTTCGTGATTCGCAGACACTTCAATACGTGCTGTACCATCATCGAGCGTTACCATCATGCGGTTTGGGAAGTTGGCAACATCGACCACTAGGCCTGCAAATACTGTAGTGACACCACGACGTGTAGGGGTAAGTTCATTAATGCGCTGTGAAATAAAGGCTTTTAACTCTGGGCGATACACATCAATCGGGTGACCTGTTAAATATAGGCCGAGTGTGTCTTTTTCACCTTTAAGACGAACTTCATCTGACCACGGTTTGACAGGTTTGGCAGGTTTACGCTGAACTTCTTCCACTTCGCCAAACAAGTCCATCATGCCTGTTTCGCGGTTAGTGCGTGCTTGATCCGCCGCTTGAACGGCTTCAGGGAGCTGTGCCATCAAGTCAGCACGTTCTAAACCTAAACAATCCAGTGCGCCACCACGAATCAATGCTTCAAGGGTACGTTTATTGATTTTTTTCAGGTCAATACGATGACAGAAGTCGAACAGGTCTTTATAGGGACCATCTTGGATACGTGAGTCAATCACAGACTGCATGGCAGCTTCACCGACACCCTTGATCGCACCTAAACCATATACGATGGTTTTTGGATCGCTGGCATGGAAATTATATAAAGACATATTGACCGAAGGTGGCAAGACTTCGAGACCATTAATACGACAGTCATCGATCAAGAACACCACGTTATCGGTATTCTGCATTTCCGAGGTCATCACTGCTGACATAAATTCAGCAGGGAAATGTGCTTTTAACCAAGCGGTTTGATATGCAACAAGGGCATAGGCTGCGGCATGGGATTTGTTAAAACCATAGCCTGCGAATTTTTCCATATAATCGAAGATATGGTTGGCCGTATCTGCATCAATACCTTTGGTTGCAGCACCTTCAGTAAAGATCTGACGGTGCTTAATCATTTCTTCGACTTTCTTTTTACCCATGGCACGACGAAGTAAATCCGCGCCACCCAAGCTATAGCCAGCACAGAACTGCGCTGCCTGCATTACCTGTTCCTGATACACCATAATGCCGTATGTCGGTTCAAGGACACTTTCTAGTAATGGATGTAAGTATTCAAACTCGCCACCATGCATACGGTAAATAAAGTCAGGAATCAGATCCATCGGGCCTGGACGGTATAAAGACACGAAAGCAATAATTTCTTCGAACTTACTTGGACGTGCCTCTTTCAGCATTTTTTTCATGCCGACGGATTCAAACTGGAAGACCGCAGTGGTATTTGCATCTGCGAACACAGCATAGGCAGGTTTGTCATCCAAAGGAATTAAGGAAATATCGACAGGTGTAGTGATATCTGGACGGGCATTAATGTGCTTAATGGCATCTTCAATTACCGTTAAGTTGCGTAAGCCCAAGAAGTCGAATTTAACTAGACCTGCAGCTTCCACATCGTCTTTATCGAATTGGGCTACACGGTTAGTTCCATCTGCATCACATAGGACAGCCGAATAGTCAGTTAACTTAGTTGGTGCAATAACCACACCACCGGCATGTTTACCTGTGTTACGGGTAATGCCTTCAAGTTTGAGTGCCATTTCCCAAATTTCGGCTGCATCGTCGTTATCTGGGTTAGATGGATTGGTGACAATGTCTTTGAGTTGTGGTTCGGCCTCAATGGATTCTTCCAAACTTAAACCTAAAGGCTTGGTCGGAATCATTTTAGAAATACGGTCAGCCAAACCATAAGATTTACCCAAGACACGCGCTACGTCACGAATTGCACCTTTTGCCGCCATGGTACCGAAAGTTGCAATCTGAGAGACCGCATCTCGACCATAAGTGCGTGCAACATAGTCAATAACACGGTCACGACCTGCAATACAGAAATCGACGTCAAAGTCGGGCATTGATACACGTTCAGGGTTTAAGAAACGCTCGAACAGTAGGTCATAACGTAGTGGGTCTAGGTCAGTAATTTTTAAACTATAGGCAACCAAGGAACCTGCACCCGAACCACGGCCTGGACCAACAGGCACGCCATTACCTTTAGACCATTGAATAAAGTCCATGACAATTAGGAAATAACCTGGGAATTGCATGGTCAGGATGATCCCGACTTCATAAGCCAAACGTTCATCATAAGGCTTACGAATTTCTGGCCAGTCGTCACCACGTTGTTCGACAGGGTACAAATGCGCTAAACGTTCTTCTAAACCTTCTTTTGATAAATGTTCAAAATAGGTGTCAATTGTATGGCCTTCAGGAATTGGATAATCGGGAAGGTCATGGAAGCCTAAACGTAATGACACATTACAGCGTCGCGCAATGTGATAGGTATTTTCTATAGCCGTTGGAATGTCTGCAAACAGCTCCGTCATTTCCTCGGCAGTTTTAAAATACTGTTCAGGACTGTAATTTTTAGGGCGACGATTGTCACCGAGGACATAGCCATCGGCAATACAAACGCGTGCTTCATGTGCCTCGAAATCTTCTTTACGTATAAAATGCACATCGTTATGAGCAACCACACCAATGTTAAATTTCTTCGCAAGTTTTACTGCTTCGTGAATAAAGTCTTCTTCACCCGAGCGCTCAGTTCGTGTAATCGCTAAATAAACACGATTGCCAAATTTTTCGACCCATTCAGCTAACAGTGGTTCAGCTTTTTGCGGGTTGGAAGAGCAAAGCATTTTGCCGACATCACTTTGCATACCCAGTAAAACAATCAAGTCTTGGTGTTGATTTAAAATCCAATCTTTTTTTACGCAAGGAATATCAAGCTGTTGACCTGAAATATAACCTTCAGAAACCAACTCTGTTAGACTGCGCCAACCTTTATTGGTCATCGCTAGAAGAGTAGCTTTGTGTTCAGCATCATTCAAACGAATGGTTGAACCAAATATGGGTTTAATGCCTTTATCTAAGCACTTTTTATAGAATTTTACAGCAGCATGTAGATTTGAAAGGTCAGTAATGGCCAGAGCGGGCATTTCATCTGCAGCTGCAGCTTTTACAAGATCAGGTATACGTACAATAGATTCAGTAATGGAAAATTCTGTAAAAATACCAAGATGTACAAAGTGCATAGATGAGTCCCTGCGAAAACAGCTGCTGATTTTAGCATGCTCTGAGATCAAACTTGCGTTTATTGCATGGCTTTATGCAGATTTATAAATTCACTGTTTAATCAATAAACGCTGTATGACAAGCACCATTTAGCAAGCAATACCTTGATTAACTGAAAAGGCAGTTAATTTGCCATTTTTAAAGTTGAATGCTAGATTGCCAATATAGGGTAAATCATAATTTTGCGGCTCTTTCAGCACAGATTTGGCATGAGTCGGTGAGAGTAAAATCACATAAGCAATTTCATTGGGATTGGCGGATTTTGCACTTTTGGGAAAGTCTTTTTTAAATTGTAGAAAGTTATATTGGCTTGTCAGATGTTTTGACCCAATTTGAATTTTATCGCGTATTTGAGTGGATTTATCCCATTCCATCCAAACATCCCCTTTGGTTTGTCCAAGTTGGGCGAAGCTGCTTTTATTTTTATAGAATGAATCATTCTTAACTTGAGGATTGTCCTCTGCATAAATTTCAAATTTTAGAAATTTACCTTTTGATGTGACATGAAATTCAGTATTGCCGGCACATTCTGAATATTCATATTTAAGCTTTACTGGATTTTTGCTGATTAATGCATTTGCTTTTGATGCAGGCAAGGGTAAGGCTAAGTCAACATCATTTACCTTAATACTAGTGACATAGTCATAATCAGCAATGGATGCAGATGCAGCTGAAGTGATCAATATCCCCGTTGTGAAAAAAATTTAAGCGGAAAATTTGTGCTGTCAGTGTAGTTTCCATGGGGAATATAAAATCCTGTTCTTTTGATATTTTGTACTCATTCAAGTTTTTGTAAACGTAATATTGAAGGTTATATTTTAAATTTTATGGTGTTGCTAATTTTCCGTCAAAATAATTTAGAGTTAAAGAAATTTTGGTTTAATTACGGCATTAAAACTAAGTTTTATAAACAAAAAAGCCCTCCGAAGAGAGCTTAAAGATATGAATTGCGCAGGCCTAGCGTAATTTTGATAACCAGTCACCCAGACTTTGTACGATTTGCACCAAGATCAATAAGACGATCACGGTCATGATCACCACGCTACTATCAAAACGTTGATAACCATAAGAAATAGCAAGGTCACCGATACCGCCTGCACCTACTGCACCCGCCATGGCCGTTGCCCCAATTAAGCTAATGGTTGCAGTCGTTAAGTTTAAAATCAAAGAGCTACGAGACTCTGGTAGCACAAATTTAGTAATGATTTGCAGCGGAGATGCGCCCATCGCTTGAGCAGATTCAATGATGCCGTCATTTACTTCGAGCAACGATGTTTCAATCAGACGACCAATGTAAGGACCAACATAGATTGTGAGCGGAACAATCGCAGCCCAAGTCCCAATTGATGTCCCTACAATGACTTTGGTCAAAGGAATGACCGCAATCAAGAGGATAATAAATGGCAATGAACGCAGCGCATTCACTATCGGGTTCAAACCATGGTAGATGACACGGTTAGGCAAAATGCCTTGTGGACGTGAGACATATAAGATCACGGCCTGGATGAAACCCCAAATACAGCCGAAGAGCATGGCAAAGAACACCATGTGAAAAGTTTCTTGTAGGGCAGTGACGAACTGATCCATAGACAAAGAACTTTTCCAAAAGGGTGCTGTAATTTGAGTCAGCCATTGAACAATTAAATCTCTCATTGCTGAACTCCTGCTTGAGTGACTTCAACCCCATGTTGTTCTAAGAACGCCACCGCTTGTTGAATCAATGCTGCATCACCTAATAGCTGAACGAACATTTGTCCAATCACCGCACCATTAATTTCAGTCATATTGGCAAACAAAATATTCAGGCTAATATCAAACTGTTTAATTACCGCCTGAATGACAGTTTCCTGTGCTGAACTACCGAGGAATTTCAAACAATAAATACTGTTATGATTTTGATTTTCTAAATTATTTAAAATATTAACAGGGAGCTGTTGCTGCAATACAGTTTGAATAAAGTTTTTGGTTGTATTGTGTTTTGGTTGACTAAAAATCTCTAAGGTTGAGCCATGTTCAATGACTTTACCTTGTTCCATTACCGCAACATAATCACAAACGGATTCAATCACATCCATTTCATGAGTGACCATGACAATAGTAATGCCTTGTTCTTGATTGATTTTCTTTAATAACGCCAATACCGATTTGGTGGTTTGCGGATCGAGAGCAGAAGTTGCTTCATCACACAGTAAAATTTTAGGATGATTGGCTAGCGCACGGGCAATCCCGACACGTTGTTTTTGACCACCAGAGAGCTCATCTGGATAAGCATTTTTCTTATGTTTTAAGTCAATAAATTCGAGCAACTCTTCTAAACGTTTTTGGCGTTCAGCTTTAGCTACACCTAAAAGTTTAAGCGGCATTTCAATATTTTCTGCAACAGTTTTGGTTTGCAGTAAATTGAAGTGCTGGAAGATCATGCCAATATTGGTTCTTTCTTGACGCAGCTCTGCCGAATTTAAAGCAGTAAAGTCTTTATCATGAATAATAATTTGCCCTTCACTAGGACGTTCTAGCAAATTAATTAAACGGATTAAGGTACTTTTGCCTGCACCACTGTAGCCAATTAAACCGAAAATACAGCCATCTGGAATGTCCAGATTAATCTGATCCAGTGCTGTAACGGTTTGGCCTTTTAGCTCAAAATGCTTGGAGATATTTTTAAATCGGATCATAGCGTCAAAAAAGGGTTCAAAAATGAAAAAACAGGCAAAGTAAACTTTGCCTGTTTATTTGAAGAAATTATATTACTATTTTGCTTCAGTGAGGTAGCTAGTTGGTTTGTTTACATCAATTTTAGTACCACCAAAATGTTCATCGATGTAAGCTTTAACAGCTGGAGTGTGATAAAGCGCGCCTACTTTTTGTAGTACTGGGTCATTTTGACGGTCAGCAGCAACAGCAAGAATGTTCACGTTCATTTTTGTACTTTGATCGATTGGCTCATAGTAAACCGCATCTTTTAGTACGTTTAAACCACCTTCCATTGCAAGGGTATTACCCAAAACAATCGCATCAACTTCGTCTTTAACACGAACCGCAGTCGCCATTTGGATTGGCTTGATTACGATTTTCTTCGCATTTTCAGTGACATCAGCAGGTGTGCCTTTTACATCGTCAAAATCTGCTTTAAGTTTGATTAAGCCAGCAGATTGAAGCAGTAATAATGCACGTGATTCGTTTGCACCATCATTTGGAATCGCAATGGTTGCACCTGTTTTAAACTCTTCAAGTTTTTTGACTTTGCTTGAATAGATACCCATTGGTTCTAAATAAGTTGTCGAAAGCGGTGCAATTTTATCTTTATTGTTGTCATTAAACGCAACCATATAGGCATATGACTGGAATGCATTAACATCAATTTCTTTGTTCGCTACAGCAGTGTTCATAGACACATAGTCAGTAAAGTTTTTCACTTCAAGTTTAATGCCAGCTTCTTTGGTTTCAGGAAGCGTAGCAATATAGCGCCAAATATCAGCATCTGAACCAGTCGAAGCCATGGTAACAGTTTGCACTTCTGCAGTGTCTTTTTGTTGTGCGGCGTCAGTTGCAGGAGCTTCTTGTTTACCACAGCCTGAAAGGCCCACAGATAAACCGAGAACTAATCCTAGGAGCTTTTTCATATATTCACCCGAGTAAATTTATAAAATTAATAAATTCACAAATCATATTATGGAGAGATTTACTTAAGTCTTTTATCAGACAGGCTGATAGATGCTTAATAATTTAAAATGCTACACAGACTTATACAATTAGATCTGAGTCTATTTCCAAATGGGAAAAGATAGCCATTGCAAGCTGCTGTAAACAAAAGATTTAATAAAGCAAATCTCTATATTTCACTAGGCATCATATCAATTTTTTATTATTCAATATAGTGATTTAAAAAGTTATGCTTAGCACCAAAAATGTATATGTAATATGTTTAATTAAATAATTTAATAAGTAAAAACAATATATTAGATCTCTTTCATAAATCAAAAAACGATCTTCTTTTTGGTTAATATTTGCACTCCGGATTTCTTAGCATTCGTGCATAATCTGCGGATGAAATACATCGATTCAAACAAGCTTTCTGATCCTCAGT
>NZ_VPAO01000024.1:0-64050 GCF_013419235.1 Acinetobacter sp. YH12098 | reverse complement strand
TCGTTTGAAGGATAAAAAAAGAATTGGGATTCAGCCCCAGGTTGAAACTTAATACGAGATCAAAGGGGTCAATTTTACTTTGCCATTTGAAAGGTAAAAGGGGTCAATTTTAGAATGCCGTTGACACTATACGTGTCCAATCTTTAAGTTTCAATGTGTTGGCATTGTTTGCATAAGTTGAACCCGTATATACAACACGCCCATTTACACTAACATCTTGTTCAATCGGTAGTTTCCAATCCGCTTCGACATTGGCTTGGAACTCCGGCACACCGATCACACGATGTCCATCAAATAAACCTTGGTATGTGTCTTTTTGCTCGGTATCAATCCAAGTTGCACCGCCCAATATCTTGATTGAATCTGTTAATTGACCATAGGCATTAAATTCAAGCCCTTGGTGAATATTCGTCGCTTGACTGATTTGTGCAGTCCCCGAGCTATTCACTGAGGCTTTTTGGCGATCTGTATAGAAATAATTCAATGTTCCACCAATCAAGCCATTTTCATATTTCACGCCCAGTTCTTTTTGTTTCGACACAAATGGATCGGCAATAAAGTTGTTGCCTTCGCTATCCAAAATCGCTTCGCCTTGAACCAAAGCTTCGATGTAATTGGCATACATAGACCATTCAGGCGTTAATTTATAACTCACGCCCAATACTGGTGTGAGCTGATTTTTATTAATATTGTATTTATAGGTTCCGTAAGAATATACGTCTTGATCAACTTCCTGATAACGCGCACCCAGCATGAGCGTTAAACGATCATCTAACATCGAAATATTGTCGCCCAAGGCAAAACTTTTCAACGTACTGACACCCGCTTTTGGATAAGTCCCTTCTCCCCCCAACCATTTGTCAATGTTTGAATCTTCGGTGTAAATCGGATCATAAAAATTATCATTCAAACTGGTGGCATATCCATAGCTATAGCGTTTATCTGCACGATATAAAGAACCAGAAGCGACCACTTGATGTTTTAAAGCACCTGTTTCAAATTGAGTTTTCACACCCAGTTCTGCTGAATGATTGCGATCTTTACGTGGAATCATCGATGCAGAAAGTTTTGCTGTTCCTGCTGCGGTATCACTTAATTGCTGGCTTGAGTAAACACCGGCTTCTTCTGATGTTCGAAAACCATATGCTGCATAGGCTGTCGTTGCATCGGTTATGTCATATTCTGCACGTACACTTCCGAATAAATCTTCTTCGTTTGAATAAGTCCACGCTTGACCATGATAATTAGCATATTGGGCTGCACTCGGAAGCTGTGTAACCGCATTGGTTAAACGTAAACTCGGTCGATTTTCTGCAAGGCGGTTATTGTTATACCCCAAATCACCAGATAGGCGGAGACGCTCCCCTTTGTAGTCCGCAGCAATCAAAGCCAATCCAAGTGTTTTCTTTTCTTGGTCAATCTCGGTTCCACCATCATGGTAAGCGGTATTGACCCGCACTCCAAATTGATCATCTGTCCCAAAGCGACGTGATACATCCGATGCCACATAGGCACCATTGAAGTTTGTCCCCACCGTCACACGTGTTAAGGGATCATTACTGGCTCGTTTCGGAAGCAAGTTAATTGAACCACCAATTCCTGTTCCTCCCGGGATTGCACCATTTAAAAATGCCGAAGCACCTTTGAAGACTTCTACCCGCTCAAACAGTTCTGTTGGAATATATTGGCGCGGCAATATGCCATACAAGCCGTTATATGCCGTATCATCTGATGCCAGTGCAAAACCACGAATAAAATAGGCTTCTTGAAAGTTCCCATAACCTTTGGCGGTACGCACACCAGCATCTGCTTGTAGCACATCCCCAACGCTTTTCGCTTGGCGGTCTTGAATATATTGCTGGGTATAACTAGTGATATTAAATGGTGTTTCTAAATTTTTCTGATTACCGAAAATGCCCACTTTACCACCTGTCGCGACTTGCCCCCCTGTATAAGGCTTCATTAAACCATTTGCAGAAGCATCCGCTCTCACGACCACATTAATGGCTTCTAGCGTTTGAACTTCAGTACTATCGATATTGGCAGCGGGATGTTCCGTTTCAGCGATTTCATTCGCATAAACATATGTGAACCCTTGTGTAGCACACGCCATCATCACACAGAGCTGCTTCATTTTTAACATTGGGAGAGTAATCCTAGAAAATACGCACACATAATAAATGATAATGATTAGCATTTATTCTTTCATTTCATCTTTTGCGATGCTTTTTATTTATTACTTTTTATTTTTTAATTGTAATTTTTTATTAAGCTCAACTTAATGAATTACACCCACCTGATTGCCGAAGAGCGATTTCATTCATCAAATACACAAGGATTAAGTAATTTAATTTCCACTCATGAAACCAATTTTCAAGCTTCATCTATCAGATGAAAACCCAAACAATGACAAATCATTCTCGGAGCTTAAGACAATGATTAACATATGCCTTCTACTACAGGCTTATTGAGGTGGATGAATAGCAAATCCATGTTCAACGGTATAACTGAGATTTTTATCGACCATCGGAATGGGTTCAAGTCGCGCAACCAATAGGGATTTTTGTACTTTTTGATCAAAGCTTTTAGAGCCTGAACTTGCGATGAGTTTTGAGCTACCAATATAGCCTGTTGCAGCAATCACGGTGAGCTGTAGTTTGACAGGATGCTTATATGTTTTCATTTCAGACGCAGACAGCACATATTGTGGTGCATTTACCCAAGAGACTTCATACATTTTCGGTTTGACATGTGGATCAATTACATCGGCAACACGCGTAGGTTGGTATTCTTCAACAGGTGTTTTTAATAATTGCAATAATGCATTGACCCGAGCATCTGTCGTGCGGTCTAGATTGCTGGCATCAACAGACGTTTTTACAACTTCAGATGCGCTCAGATTGCTATCTGCCCATGCTGTACCCACACATACGGGTAAAAAAACCGTTAAAACACAAATTCGACGTTTAACTATCTGCCTAAACAATGTGATGACCTTCAAATAAAGAGCCGTCAGTATAAAACATCCAAAAAAATAAAGACGCTTTCGCGCCTTTATATCAACCTCAGTTCCACCAATGATTCACATCATTTAGACTGAGCCAAAGCTTTTTCAATATCTTCATTCAAGGTTTCAGGCTTGGTCGTGGGTGCATAGCGGTTCAAGACCTGACCATTTTTCCCTATTAAAAACTTCGTAAAATTCCACTTAATGCCATTTCCCAATACGCCTTTCGAGTTATTGGTTAAATAACGGAAAATCACATGCGCTTCAGGGCCTTTTACATTTACTTTGGCAAACATCGGGAAAGATACGCCATAGTTTTTTTGACAAAACGCGCCAATTTGATCATTCGAGCCCGGATCTTGTCCACCAAATTGGTTGCATGGAAAGCCTAAAACCTCCAAACCTTGATCTTTATATTGTTCGTAAATTTTCTCCAAACCTGCAAATTGAGGAGTGAACCCACATTTGCTGGCGGTATTTACAATTAATAAAACCTTACCTTCATAATCTGCAAAGGATTTATTACTTCCGTCCAGTAATTCTGCTTCAAACTGGTGAATAGTTGTCATGGATAAGTTTCCTCATCATTTTTTTCTTTTGTTTCTAATTCTAAGGATGCCGAATTAATACAATAACGTAATCCAGTCGGCTGTGGGCCATCAGCAAAAACATGCCCTAAATGTGCGTCACAATGATGACAAACAATTTCTGTCCTGACCATACCGTGTGTCGTATCTACATTTTCTTCCACCGCAGCAGGTTCAATCGGCTTATAAAAGCTAGGCCAACCACAACCGCTATCGTATTTTGTTTCAGAAGAAAAAAGCGGTTCCCCGCAACAACGGCATACATAAGTACCAGCTTGTTTAGTATTCCAATATTTTCCAGTGAAAGCTTGCTCCGTGCCTTTCTGACGCGTTATGCGAAACTCTTCTGGTGACAATTCTCTTTGCCATTCTCTTTCTGTTTTATTGAGTTTTCCCATGATGACGTCCCTTTATATCGTGGTATTTAAAATAGGATAATCCTATATTTACGTCATTCATTCTTAAATTTCTAGTCTTTATTCAACAATTTACAAAATCTATATAATGACCAAAAAAGCAAAAGGTAAGCAAATCTAAATCAATGGTAAGCAAAATGCCAAATTAAATGCTTTTTTGTGAGCAACTTTAGTGATAATCTTAGCGCTACTCTTGCTCAGGATTAAAAAATGTCGCAGAAAAAGAGCGTAATTTTTAAAAATCTGCTGCCCGTGATCAAACAATATCAACAGGCAGGGTTTACGCATGAAAAAATAGTTGCTTTACTCAGAGACGAACATCATCTCGATTTAGTAACGACCGAGACATTTAAAAGCTATTTATACCGTTATGCAAAAGTGACCTCCACTCTTTCCGAGAATATAAAAATGCCGAATACGTTTAACACCCCACGCGAAATTAAGAAATCGTCTAAGCTCGAGCATGTTTGCTACGACATTCGCGGACCAGTGTTGCGAGCGGCCAATGAGATGGAAGAGGCAGGCCATAAAATTATTAAATTAAATATTGGTAACCCCGCACCTTTTGGTTTTGAAGCGCCTCAAGAAATTATTAACGACGTGGCACTCAACCTGCCAAATGCAATCGGTTATACCGACTCAAAAGGCATCTTCCCTGCGCGTAAGGCGATTTGTCAGTATTATCAACAAAAAGGTATCTTAAACATGCACGTGAATGACGTGTATGTTGGTAATGGCGTATCTGAACTGATCGTGATGGCAATGCAAGGCTTGCTCGACGATGGCGACGAAATGCTAGTGCCTATGCCAGATTATCCGCTTTGGACAGCAGCAGTTAACCTTTCTGGCGGTACAGCTATTCACTATAAATGTGATGAAGAAAACTTCTGGTATCCAGATATTGCCGACATGGAAAGTAAAATCACCCCGAATACCCGCGGTATCGTGGTGATTAACCCGAACAACCCAACAGGTGCGGTTTACCCACGTCATGTGCTTGAGCAAATTGTAGCTCTTGCGAAGAAATACGACTTAATTTTATTTGCTGATGAAATTTACGACAAGATCGTTTATGACGGTATTGAGCATGTTTCTGTTGCTTCATTGGCGGGTGATCAGCTGTGTATTTCTTTCAATGGCTTATCTAAAGCATATCGAATTGCAGGTTACCGTTCAGGCTGGATGGCAATTACAGGCGATAAATCACGCGCGCTAGACTACATTGAAGGTTTAGACATGCTCGCGTCGATGCGTCTGTGTGCCAACCACCAAGCGCAATATGCGATTCAAACAGCACTAGGTGGTTATCAATCAATTAATGATCTCATCCGTCCTGGCGGTCGTTTATATGAACAACGCAACATTGCTTGGGAAATGTTGAATGATATTCCGGGTGTGTCTTGTGTGAAACCAGAGGGTGCTATGTACTGCTTCCCTAAACTGGACCCTGAAATTTACCCAATTCAAGACGATGAGAAATTCATGTTGGATTTCCTCCGTGCTGAAAAAGTGCTTTTGGTTCAAGGTACGGGCTTTAACTGGCCAACACCTGATCACTTCCGTGTGGTGTTCTTGCCTGCTGAAAATGAACTACGTGAAGCACTGACTCGTTTAGGTCGTTTCTTGGCGAAAATGCGTTAATTCATAAGTGCTTTAAAAATAAAAAAACCGTACGTGCTGTACGGTTTTTTTATTACTGTATCCTTAAATTTGATTTCTATACTGTACTCACACCACAGCTATCTTTTTGAATAGTTAAGTTTTTAATAATTTATTTTGAGCTTAGACCTTAGTCAAAACTTTAAGATCTGTTGATTTTTCTACAGCATATTCATGTTATTTTTTAACCAATCATAAAAATACATGAGTACAGGATGTTCTCTAACAAAATTAAACTGAGCCTATTTCTCTGTCTAAGCATGTGCCTAGGCATCGGGATCTTACGTTTTTCCTATACTGCACTACTCCCTTCAACCCGTGAAGCATTTGGTTGGAGCCCAAGTTTTGCCAGCATCTTAGGCAGTGCCAATTTGCTCGGCTACTTGATCGGTGCATTTTGGGCCATGAAATTACCCCAAAATAAAAGCATGGTGAATTATATCCAACTCGCAGCTATTGCAGGGACACTCAGTTTACTCAGTTGTGCATTTTCAGGTTTTTCAGAACTTTGGTATAGCACTTGGCGCGTTATTTCAGGGATCAGCGGCGGCTTACTAATGATCCTCTCCCCAAGTGTCGTGGCCCAATGTTCACAGCTTCAAGACCGCTTTAAAATCAACTTTATTGGTTTCAGTGGTATTGGCTTAGGGGTGTTAATGGCAACGCTATTTTTGCCTTACATCCAACAAATTTCGACAATGTGGGCTTGGTTGATTTTGTTTGCTTTTTCAAGCCTGATTTGTATGTTACTCAGCGTGCTTTTGAAGAGTTTTAAATTACAGCTCACAACACTCACCGCGATTCCTGCAGTAGAACATAAAGTCGATGGAATTTTCTATTGTCTCTTAATTGTGTATAGCACCAGTGCTTTTGCTTACGTGCCCCATTCATTATTTTGGATTGACTATTTAACTCACACCCTACACCTGAGCCCGATCGGGATCAATTTCAATTGGATTTTATATGGTCTGGGGAGTGCTTTAGGGGCATTTGCTGCTTACTGCCTAGCACAAAAACTGGGAAATATCAGCGCTCTTAAAATTTTATATAGCTGCTATGTCTTCGCGATTTTTATAGCAATTATTAATATCCATCCACTTTTTACTTTTTTATCTTCTTTTGCTACAGGCCTACTCAATCCAGCAGTGGTTTTTCTTACCTCTTATACCATTCTGCAAATCTATGGTAGCGCCTATAAAAAGCTCTGGAGTATTGCAACCCTGTGCTTTGCATCTATTCAATTGATTGGCGGTATAAGCTTTAGTTTTTTACAGCGAATCGGTATTGATTATTCACAGCAATTTATTTTGGCCGCATGCGTGCTCTTCATTGGAACACTACAACTCTTTTGGTTCACTCGCACTGCAAAATTAAGTAAGCATCTCGTCTAGGTAGATCACAAGACATTCAACTACATCACCAATCATGTATATAAAGAAAAGACCTATTTAAATAGGTCTTTTCTTTTTGATAAATCGTGAATGGACTAAGCTTTTTTCAGCTTTTTCTTTAACTTTTTCAAAGCAGAATTATGCTTTGAAATTTTGTTCAACCTCGCTTTAATTTCCTTTTTAAGTGATTTGGTTTTCTTAGACAAATTCATCTCCTTCTCGTCTACGTATAAAACTTAAATTTCGATCAATTAAAAACCATTCGGCCAAATGAACTTTGATTCACAAAGTCTTTAGCCTACTAATGATGTTGTTGACGCTGATTTCGTTGATGTGGCTGTTGTTTCTGTTTTTTTTGGTCTTGTTGCTGTTGCTGTTGCTGATCATTTTGCTGCTGTTGATCAGTTTGTTGGTTTTGTTGATGCTGTTTACGAGACATTTCATTTCTCCTTATCATCATAAGTGTCACAATGTACTGTTACTAGATGTACATCTACTAAAGGACAACAACCAATGTACCGCTAATTTTCATGGAACCAACCCGATAAATGTTTCGAATTACGTCATTGTAAAATTTCTGGAGAATAATTAATTTGAAATCAATCCCCCTCTATTTTCTGCATTACTTAAGTTCACTCGAATAGTGTGGTTTTAAACTTTTAGTAACATGACAAGCATGCCAGACCATCTGATTGATTGCGTGAAGTCACCTTTTGAGTGCTGTTTTTTGAATGGTATTGAGAAGCTATGATTCTGTGTTTTTAATTATTCCCCATAAAAAAGACTGAATCATTCAGTCCTTTTTACCTAGCCTTTTTATACACCTAGCTTTTTTACACCTAGATTAGCAAATAAACTTAGTCCATATGCTCAATGATGGCTTGTCCAAACTCCGAACAACGCAAGAGTTTTGCACCTTGCATGAGTCGTTCAAAATCATAGGTCACTGTTTTGGCTTCAATCGCCCCTGCAATACCTTTAATAATTAGATCTGCAGCTTCTGTCCAGCCCATATTTCGCAGCAACATTTCTGCAGACAGAATAATAGAACCTGGGTTTACTTTATCTTGACCCGCATATTTAGGCGCTGTGCCATGTGTCGCTTCATATACTTGCACAGCGCCACCAATATTGGCACCCGGTGCAATACCAATACCGCCAACTTCGGCCGCCAAAGCATCTGAAATATAGTCACCGTTTAAATTTAGGGTAGCAATGACTGAATAATCGGTCGGACGCATTAGAATTTGTTGTAAAAATGCGTCTGCGATCGCATCTTTAATCACGATCTCTTTGCCAGTTTTCGGATTTTTTATTTTGACCCAAGGACCGCCATCTAGCAATTCACCACCAAAGCGCTCAACTGCGACTTCATAGCCCCACTCCTTAAACGCCCCTTCGGTATATTTCATGATATTGCCTTTGTGCACCAAAGTGACATTCGGCTTATCGTTATCAATGGCGAATTGAATGGCTTTACGCACTAGACGTTGAGAACCTTCTTTAGATACAGGCTTAATCCCGATACCGCAATTTTCCTCAAAGCGAATCTTGGTGACGCCCATTTCCTCTTTAAGAAATTTGATCATTTTCTTGGCTTCAGGTGAATCTGCTTTCCATTCGATCCCAGCGTATATATCTTCTGAGTTCTCTCGGAAGATCACCATGTCTGTACGTTCAGGATGCTGAACAGGTGAAGGAACGCCCTTAAACCAACGTACTGGGCGCACACAGACGTAGAGATCTAATTCTTGACGTAGTGCAACATTTAGCGAACGAATGCCACCACCGACAGGTGTCGTTAACGGCCCTTTAATTGAAACTACAAATTCGCGTAAAGCCTCAAAGGTTTCTTCGGGCATATAGGTACCATAAATTTTATTGGCTTTTTCACCACAATAAACTTCCATCCATTCTATGGCACGTTTTCCACCATAAGCTTTTTGTACTGCGGCATTCACCACAGTTTTCATCACGGGCGTGATATCAACACCAATACCATCACCTTCAATAAATGGAATAATTGGATTATTGGGAACATTGAATGATAAGTCTGAATTTACTGTAATTTTTGTCCCATCCACTGGAACGACGATCTTCTGATAACCCATTTTTATGATCCTCCCTGAGAAGCGAGTGAAAAAATAATTGCTGTTTGATAAGACTTTTAATTGCGCTTCACGCATAATACTCTAAAGCAAATCTACCTTTTTTGAGATTTAGATGGGAAATAGCTGCATTTCCCTATTGAATAAATCTTAACCAATTTGAATTATTGTATTTAATAGAAGTTATTTCCTATGAAAATCGTCATCTTAAACAAGCCATATGACGTGCTCTCCCAATTCCGTAAAGACGAAGCGCATATGACCATATCTGACTTCGTGGACGATCCTAGTCTACGTATTGCAGGTCGTTTAGATATGGACTCCGAAGGTTTGGTATTTTTAACCGATCATGGTGGTTTAAATCAGTACATCACCAATCCTGAAAATAAAAAGTTCAAAACCTACTTAGTGCAAGTCGATGGCGACATCACAGAAGAAGCGCTTGAACAATTACGTAAAGGCGTTGAGCTAAAAGATGGTATGACCTTACCAGCCAAAGCCATTAAAGTGCAACAGCCAGAATGGTTATGGGATCGTGATCCTCCTGTACGTTTCCGTGCAAACATTCCAACCTCTTGGGTTGAAATCCAAATTTGCGAAGGCCGTAACCGCCAAGTTCGTCGTATGACTTCAGCAGTAGGTTTCCCGACTTTACGTTTAATTCGTACACGTATTGGTGCCATCGATTTAGTTCAATTGGGTTTAGAACCAGGTAAAACCAAAGAAATTGAACCGTTACTTTACCCTGACTTTCAAAATGTACCTGCAGAAGAACCTTACCGTTCGCGCTCTTATGTGAAAAAACCTGGCGGTACAGGTGGTAAGCCAATGGTTCGTAAGAATAAAGATGGCTCAGTGAAAAAGTCTGGTACAAAACGTATCTGGCAAATGGATGAGAGCGAAAAACCAAAACGCCGTACCAATGGTACAACTCGTCCGAATACCAAAGCCCCTCGTGGCCGTGGTCGTAACGGACGTTAAGATTTAAGAATTAAAGCTCACGAAAGTGGGCTTTATTTTAATGGAATTTCTCGCTGTAAAATTAGCCCCTCAGGTTGAGGTTTCATCTTTTCCTCAAACTGCACTGCAAAAGATAAATACATCAAAGAATTTCTAACTAATCGAACAAGATCCATTAATGAGTTTTCAAATTCTGATAAAGGTATTTCTAAAATATAGTTTGCTTTCTTTTCTTTTTCTTTTATCTTTTCTAAGATTTCCAGATATTCAAAAGTCTCTACTTCGCCTTGTTTTATTAAAATATTCTGCTGATCTTTTAAGTTCTGATATGCAAATTCTGACGTCATATCAAATTTGGTATTTAATTCATATCCAAAATCATCAATAACTCTAAAAGACCTATGCTCTAGACAATTACGAATTTTTGATAATCTAGGCTTTTCAATTTTTTCTCTAGAATTTAATTCGCTCACTTTATCATGACCATTCAGCTGATCAGATTCAATTTCTTTTAAAATATAGAACAAAGCATGTAAAAAGTAGTTCTTTGAATCCTTCAGTTTATCACGTGGCTTAAATTTTCTATTTTCATTCCATCCAAAAACTTTTGAAAAAGTAATTTGACGATCATTCATTTCTAAATCTAAATACTTAGCTAAAAAGTATGAAATTTTGTCAAAAATTGAATATAAAATTCTAAAAGCCGATTTCATTTGTGATGTTTTTAAATTATCAATTGCATGTAAAGTATCATACACATGTGGATAGGTTTTATTATAAAAATGTTGAGTATCCGTTTTTATTTCAGAAGCTTGAAAAATTAAAAATCTAGCATAAGTATATTCATTTCTAAGCTCATCAAAATTTGAATGATATACGAGACTTTCTTTAAGGCTCAAAGACGAATTAATTTTATAGGTCATATCAGGAAGCCCCAAAATGTCCTGAAGTACAATTTCATCCTCAAATAAATCGTTTAAGTCATTTAAAAATAATTTGTTTTCTGCACTCCAAACTAGATACCTAAGCTCAGCCTTAGTTTTTGTCTTTTGTTTATATTCTTTTACATAATCAAAATCAGTATCTTGGAAGTGCTCTTGATACCAACAAGTAAAATGATATAAATCACCTGTCTCCTTTAACGGAATTTTCTGTTCCTCTTCTAAAGCATCAAAACTCATGTATGCCTGCTTTATCAACTGATTTGCAAAATAGTAATGAATATTTACATGTGATTGGTCATACAGTTGACTTGACCTAAAAATTACACCTTGTGCTTTAGCAACTAACGCTACAGGGTTATTATCCATTTTTATTGCTTGATCCCAATAATATTGAGCACAAAAACTGCGCCCTATTGAAGATAAAAAATTCCCAAAATTTGTTAAAACAAATGATAATAATCCATGATTATCATTTGTTTTTTTAAGGATATATAATGACTTCTCATACAAATTAACCGTAGTTATTAAGTTTTTCGAAAACCAATGCTCATCCTGATATTTATAAATTTCTGAACTACAATTCGCTAAAATATAGTAAAAATAGCCTTTACAGCCATCATCAGTAAAAGTGAACTCGTTATCAAAATGAAAATTAAACCACTTTATTAATTCAGCTTTTCGACTTGTATCCAATAATAAATCATCTACCAACCCTGCAAATGAATTTAATTGTTGCAGCCCCAATTCCATAATTTTTCTAATAAAAAACCCATACTAAGTATGGGTTTTACATGAAATTTAAATGTTTTTCAAATTAAGCCTTCAACCACTTCTCAGCTTTAGCCTGATCTTCCACTTTAAGTTCAACTTCCGTCAATTCTGAACCTGCCGCTTCTACTTCAAAGCTCATCAACTCATCACGGCGGAATGCCAGTACGGTATAAGTTCCATCTTGCTTGGCATATTTTTCTGCCAATTTAACGGTTGCTTTTAGACCATCAATTGCAATAATCACATCATTTGCAGACAAGCCAGTTTTTGCCGCCGCACCGTCACGGCGAGCAGACTGAACCAACACACCTTCAGGCTTATCAGCCAGTTTTAAACCAAATGGCAATGATTTGTCATTTTTGAGTGTATAGCTTAAGCCAAACTCAGGGAACAACTGATCTAACGGCAATTCATCTGTAGTATTAATCAAGTGATTGATTTGTTCTAACCAATCATCACCTGTTAATTCATTACATAAATTGAAAATAGTCCGTTCATTGACTTGAATGCCATTTTGCGCATTTTCATATAGCTTACGCATTAAGGCATCAAGGCTAGAACCGCGCAGGCGTAAGCCTAGATCTAAACACAATGCAACGAGGCAACCTTTGTTGTAGTAACTTGTACCTGCGTTATTTGAGTTTTCATCCTGACGGTAGAATTTCACCCATGCATCAAAGCTTGATTCAGCCACAGTTTGAATCTCACGACCCGGATTTTGCAAATAGCGATCAATTTGTGCTTTTAAAAGCTTGATATAAGAATCCTGATTGATCACACCGCTACGCAGCAAGATCAAATCATCATAATACGATGTAAAACCTTCAAAAATCCAAAGCAAAGAGGTATAGCCTTCTTTGTTGAGGTCATAATTCACAAAGTTTTCTGGACGGATAAATTTTACCAACCATGAGTGGAAATATTCATGGCTGCATAACCCTAAGAAACGTTGATAATCTGCCGATGGTTCTACAGGTTCATTGGCTTTTGGTAAATCATCACGCGGGCTAATTAAACTCGTACTGTTTGGATGCTCTAAACCACCATAGCTATTGACCGTTGCCATGGTCATAAAGGTATAGTCTTTAAATGGCGCCGAACCAAACATTGAAATTTCAGTCGAACAAATTTTTTCGATGTCTTGCTGCATACGCTGCGCGTTCATAGCATGTTTGCCCGACACCACAAACTCATGCGGAATGCCGTTGGCTTCAAAACTAAAACGGGTTTGTTCCGCCAGTTCAAACGGTGCATCAATTAACTGAGCATAGTTATCTGCATATAAGGTATAACGACCTTTCACTAAACTTTTTGACTTTAATCCAGTCGCAAGTTGGAAATGCTTTAACTCGGGTGGCAAGAAAACTTCAACCTCAATGGCTGTATCTTCTTGGTCAACTAAACCTAAACATGCGCAAGCTGGATTGACATATAAACGGCTTTGATCGACATAAGCACCACGGACCGATAAATCGAAGGCATATACATCATATTCAACCGTGATCAACTCATGATCTGTATTGAATAAACGCCATTTATTTTTTTCAAATTTCTCAATTTGTAACAAACGCCCATCTTCATCATATGCTCGAACGGCTTCGATATGCTTCGAAAATTCACGGATTAAGTAACTTCCGGGAATCCAAGTAGGCAACGAAAGCACCTGTGTAGGATTTGCCAAGAAACGTGCAGTGACATGGACTAGATGCTGACGATAATCGTCAAATTCGATTTGATAATGCAACATAATGGGCGATATAAAATAAATAAAAGATAACTTATCAATTAGATTAACATTTTTTACAACTGAATGCGGAACTGTCGCAATTGTCTACAATAATGACTAGTCAGCAGAAAAAAAAAGGCATAGCATGCCTAAAAATTTTTTCGTTTTACCACCAACGGAATGGTTGGTTAAGGAACCTCATTGAAACACATGATTTACCTCATCGCGCTGCTTAGTTTTCTATGCTCCACGATAGCAAATGCTGCCCTTTTAAATATTGTCCCTGAAACCGTTGAAGCTGAAGCTTGGACCATTTTAGACCCTCAGTCGGGTCAGGTGATTGCAGAACATAATAGCCATGTTCAGCGTGCCCCTGCTTCACTTACCAAAATGATGGTGGCTTATATTGCTTTAAAGGAAATTAAAGCAGGTCATTTAAAGAAAAATGAAATCCTAACCGCAACCCCAGTTGTACAAGTGGTTCAATGGGATGAATCACAAATGTATCTCAAAGCAGGCGAACAAATTTCAGTTGATCAGCTTTTGGCAGGTCTTGTGGTCATGTCTGCCAATGATGCCGCTGTGACTTTAGCTGAACGCATTTCTGGTGATATTCCAAAATTTATTGAACGCATGAACAAAGAAGCCAAAGCTTTGGGCATGAATGACACTAATTTTCAAAATCCAGCCGGCATTACCATGCCAGAACATTACTCTTCGGCGGCTGACCTTGCACGTTTAGGGCAAGCGCTAGTGACCGAAACACCTGACTATTTATATTATTCAAAACAACAAAGTTTTAGTTATAACCAACGCTTCCACCGTGCAACCAATATCTTATTAAAACAAGATCCCACCGTTGATGGCTTAAAAACAGGTTTTACCAAAGCTGCAGGTTATAACTTAGCCTTAACAGCCAACCGTTTGATCGCGAATCCTGACGCGCCAGAACGTCGTTTGATTGTTGTGGTATTAGGGGCGAAAAGTGGCTTAAAACGTGCTGAAGTGGCTCACAGCCTCATGAACTTGGCTTATACCTATACCCGTAATGAAGTTGCAATCAAAGATAAGCAATTAATTGCAGAATTACCTGTGGTTAAATCAACCTTGAAAATGTTTAAGGTAGAAACTCAACAACCTAAGCTGATTACAACTTCGCTTTATGATCAAGCTTATGCCATCGATTTAAAAGCTTTTGACCCAACACAGCAACGTATTCTTTTAAATACAGACAATGGTCAAATTCAAGCCATTGAACCACTTCACGAAACACAGACTAAACTGAGTGTTGAAGTAAATGAAAAAGAACTCACTGCGCCATTGGCTGAAGTGATGAAATTAGCTACCGTTACGGTTTATCAAAATAATCAGCTGATCAATACCTTTGATATCGAAGATGACGTGCAAATTGAAGAAGCCAATATTTTTGAGCGTTTCATGATGTGGATCAAAGGTCTTTTTAGCATCTTTAATACTGATTCAGCAGAAGTTAAAACCTACCCTTTAGGTCAATGATGTGATTATGTAACTTGTAAGACAATTCGTTATTCGTGCAAAAAAGAAGATGGCATACTCGTGCCATCTTCTTTTTTTCAACAATAATAAAATAGGTAATTCAATGAATAACGCTGATGACTCCAAGTTACACCATATTGTCATTGTCGGTGGTGGTGCCGGTGGTTTAGAACTGGTCACACAACTCGGTGATTTACTCGGTAAAAAAAAGAAAGCGCGCATTACCCTCGTAGATATGAAACTCACGCATGTTTGGAAGCCCCTCTTGCATGAAATTGCCGCAGGCACGATGTCAGTCAGCGAAGAAGAAATCAACTACTATGCGCATGCTGCGAAGCATCATTATGAATTTGTCTTGGCTAAGTTTGAAAATGTTCAGCCTGCTGAAAAAACCATTCAGCTCAGCAAAGTCCAACAAGGTAAATATGAATCTACTCAAGAACAACTGCAACTGAGTTATGACACCCTTGTTCTTGCTTTAGGCTCAGTTTCCAACGATTTCAGCACGCCGGGCGTGTATGAACATTGCCATTATTTGGACAGTCTGCAACAAGCTGAAATCTTCCAACAAGATCTCTTACAGTTATATTTGGATGCGCAAAATAGCAATACAGCACGTGAGTTGAAAATTGCCATTATTGGCGCAGGTGCAACTGGCGTTGAACTCTCCGCAGAATTGGTCGAAGCCAAACATAATTTTTATAAATATGGTTTAAATAAAATTCATCCGCAAAGCGTACAGATCAATTTAATTGAAGGTGCTGATCGGATTCTACCTGCACTCCCTGAAAAAATGGCCGAGCATGCACAGCAGCAATTAAAACGCATGAAAATTGAAGTGTTAACCTCTAAACGTGTGGAAAAAGTCGATGCTGAACATGTTTATTTTAATGATGGCAGTAAAATTAAAGCTGAACTGAAAGTTTGGGCGGCAGGTATTAAAACACCAGAAGTGATTTCGAAGCTTGAAGGTTTTGAAAAAGACCGTATGGGGCGTTTAAGTGTGTATGCAACACTACAAACCAAAGCCTACCCTGACATTTTCGCTTTTGGTGATTGTGCTCATTGCCAACCGCGTGCAGATGAACCCGTCCTCGGCCCACGCGCTCAAGTGGCCAGCCAACAAGCGTCATTTCTCGTGGATTGCTTAAAGGCACGCATCCGTGGTCAGCAACTCCCAATGTTCGTATTTTCAGACAAAGGCTCCCTAGTCTCATTAAGCAAGCATAAAGCGGTTGGTGAACTTTTAGGTCAGGTCAATGTTCAAGGCTTTGTTGCCAAATCAATGTATGTTTCATTGTATCGAATGCATCAAGCCACAATTTACGGCTATGCACATGCAGGACTATTAACGGCTAAAGATTTTGTTACACGAAAAATCGCGCCTAAAATTAAATTGCATTGAAATTTACAGATCTGCCCCGATTAATGAAAAAAGCATCATAAACATTTAAAAATTGCATTTTTTTGATAAATTTAGTCTACAAAAATGCAATTTCACTTTATGATGTAACCCTTAAAAAATTGAATGGATCAATAACATGACTGCTATTGCAAATAACTCTGTGGTTTCTTTCCACTACACATTGACTAATGCAGAGGGTGAAACTCTCGACCAATCTCAAGGTGAGCCACTAGCATATTTGCACGGCGCTGGTAACATCATTCCAGGTCTTGAAAAAGCTCTTTTAGGCAAAACAGTTGGTGAAAAATTCACTGTAACTGTACCTGCTGCTGAAGGTTATGGCGAATACAATCCTGATCTCGTTCAAGAAGTTCCTGCTCAAATGTTCCAAGGCGTGGACAACATCCAACCAGGTATGCAATTCCAAGCTCAAACTGATGACGGCGTTCAAATCGTGACAGTTAAAGCGGTTGAAGGCGACAACGTTCTTGTTGATGCGAACTTTCCACTTGCTGGTCAAGATTTAACTTTCGAAGTTGAAATCGTTGAAATCCGTGAGGCTTCTGCTGAAGAACTTGAACACGGTCACGTACACGGTGCAGGCGGTCACCACCACTAAGATCTTCTGATCTCTAGTGCAAAAAGGCAAAGTTTTTACTTTGCCTTTTTTATTGCGCCTGATATAGGTATGCCATATAAGAACTTTTCAAACTATTAAATACAAAAAAGCAAGCCACGGCCTGCTTTTTTAAAACGGATAATTAATTCTTATGAATTAACGACGTTGGTTATAAATCTGCTGCGCTGCAGGTAGATTTTTACGCATCGCTTCAATACGTTGTGAGTTTGATGGATGCGTAGACAGGAATGATGAACCTCCCGCACCTTCAAGCTTGTTCATTTTTTCCCAAAGTGTAATCGCCGCTTGTGGGTTATAACCTGCACGTGCCATTAACATTAAACCACCTTGGTCAGCACGGCTTTCTAGAGAACGTGAATACGGTAACCCTATACCGATTTGACTACCTAACTGCGCAGCAGCAGTGCCCAATTGACCGACATTATTGCCTGCGGCACTTAAACCAATATTCAGCGCAAGATCCGTTAAAGCTTGAGCACCCAATTTACTTTTTGCATGTTCTTCAAGAGCATGGACCATTTCATGTCCCATAACCGCTGCAATTTCTGCATCAGTTAAATTTAGTTTATTGACGATACCTGTATAAAATACAACTTTACCGCCTGGAGCTACAAAGGCATTGACTTGATCAGATTTCATGACCGCCAATTGCCATTGGAACGCTTGACCCGTTTGGTTCATTTGGTCTGCATAAGGACGTAGTTTTTGGAATACAGTATTAATGCGCTTATATGTACTCGAAGAGGTATCGAGCTGATTTTTAGAACGCGCATCTGTCACCATTTTGTTATAACTTTGTGTTGCTTGCGCGTTCAATGTAGCAGTATCCGCTCCTGCCATATCTGCCACTGTCGCACAGCCCGAAATCGTCATTACACCGGCCATACACAGGCTCGTTAGAATTATTTTTTTCATTAAGGATACTCCAGACCATTAAAATATAAGTGAATTTATGGATATTATATTCTTATGGTTTGGAGCTTAAAACGAAGTTATAGCGACTTATAATAGTATTTATGTAATTTTTTTAAGCTGAAAATTGAAGAACCAACCAATAGATTAAACAAACCACATTCAAGCCTAAATAAACATGCATTAATGGCTTGATTTTTTCTTCTAACTGCACATTTTTTCGCTTAAAAAATAGGACAGCATTTTGTATCAAAACTATAGGTACAAGAATACAGGCAATAATCACCGACAAACCAATTAGGGCTTGATAAATCAATTGAGGATCTTGAGTTTGGGCACGAATAATCATCATGGCAATGGTAGGTGCTCCCCCCATCGCAAATAATAAAGAATAAAAAATGGTCGTCGAAATATTCTTTTGCATCCTGCACTTCTCTTCCTAATTTAAATTGCATTTTAGCAACTCAACACAAAGTGTGTAGCGAACTAAAATGCAACTTTAGTCTTGAAAACAGCCGATATTAACGACGTACACTCGATGGTGTCGCATTTTTATAATATTGCTGTGCTTCTGGCATCATTTTTTGCATAGCAGCAATACGATCATTGTTACTTGGGTGTGTAGACATAAATTTGCTCAGTGCATCATTGCCACTGTTGTCATTCGCATTCATTTTTTTCCACAACGAGATCGCCGCTTCTGGGTTATATCCAGCTTTTGCCATCATCACTAGGCCACCTTTGTCTGCGCGGCTTTCCAAATTACGTGAATATGGTAAGCCCACACCGAACTGACTACCCAAATCAAGCAAGGTTGCACCATAGCCGCCTGCAGCATTGCCTACATATTGTGAACCGATACTCACCGCAAGATTGGTTAGTGCTGAAGCGCCAATTTTATTTTTTGCATGTTCTTCTAAGGCATGAACCATTTCGTGACCCATGATTGCAGCGACTTCATCATCCGTAAGTTTGAGTGTTTCGACGATTCCTGTATAGAAAACAACTTTGCCACCGGGTGCGACATAGGCATTGATTTCTTTAGACTTGATCACGGCAACTTTCCAATCAAAAGCCTGACCCGTTTGATTCATCTGATCTGCAAATGGTTTCATTTTCCAGAAAACACGGTTTACTTTTTGATAAGTCGCAGACTTGGTATCGAGCACTTGTTTGGTCTGTGCGTCTTTCAGCATTGCGTTATAAGACTGTGTTGCCTGTAAGTTCAAAGATGCAGAATCAGCACCTGCAAGATCAGCAATCGTGGTACAACCTGATAAAGAAGCTGCTACGGCAAAGCATGCCAAAGATTTTTTATAATTCATCATGATCTCTAGTTATTTATAAAGAGTGTCAAATATATACAAAAAATTGACTGACTCAATATTTTTATGCTTATTTTTTCAAAATCTTTATTTTTCCATCATTTAAATTTAATCAACTTTTTTGAAGTTGTATTCTTCGTTATATAAAAAAGCCCCGCTTTCGCGAGGCTTTTACATCTTAATTCAACAACATTATGCGTCGAATGGATGACGTAATACGATTGTTTCATCTCGGTCTGGACCAGTTGAAATGATGTCGATTGGACATTCAATCAATTGCTCTAAACGTTTCACGTAGTTAATTGCATTTTGTGGCAATTGATCTAGTGATTTCGCACCGAAAGTAGACTCAGACCAACCTGGCATAGTTTCGTAGATCGGTTTTAAAGTTTCAAATGCAAGCGCATCAGAAGAACCTACACAACCAGAATCAGCTGCTTCGTAACCTACACAGATTTTCACTTCTTCTAAACCATCTAGAACGTCTAGTTTAGTTAAGCAAATACCAGAAAGTGAGTTTACTTCTACTGAACGACGTAGAATTTCAGCATCGAACCAACCACAACGACGTTGACGGCCAGTAGACGCACCAAATTCAGAACCCACTGTACCTAAGTGTTTACCGATTGCATCACCAACATCGTTAGCAGCATCATAAACAAGTTCAGTTGGGAACGGACCAGCACCTACACGAGTTGTGTACGCTTTAGTAATACCCAATACATAGTCAAGGTGTAATGGACCAAGACCTGAACCTGAGCTTACGCCACCAGCAGTCGTATTTGAAGAAGTAACGTACGGATATGTACCGTGGTCAACGTCAAGAAGTGAACCTTGCGCACCTTCAAACATGATTTTCTTACCTGCTTTACGGTAAGCATGAAGTTCGCCAGTAACGTCCATCACCATAGGTTCGATGACTTTACGCCATTCGTCACATAGAGCGATTACATCTTCAACTTTAACGGCTTCAACACCGAAGAATTGAGTCAATTGGAAGTTATGGTATTCAAGAAGCTCTTCTAGTTGAGCTTTAAGATGAGCACCACCACGAACCAAGTCAGCAACACGGATTGCACGACGAGCCACTTTGTCTTCGTATGCAGGACCGATACCACGACCTGTAGTACCAATTTTCGCATTGCCACGTTTTTTCTCACGTGCTTGGTCAAGGGCGATATGGTGTGGAAGGATCAATGGGCAGTTTGGAGAAATACGTAGACGTTCACGTACAGGCACGCCTTCTTTTTCTAAAACTTCCATTTCGTGGATTAAAGCTTCAGGTGATAAAACAACACCATTACCAATTAAGCACAATACGTTGTCACGTAAAATACCAGATGGAATGAGGTGTAAAACAGTTTTCTTACCACCAACCACAAGTGTATGACCTGCGTTGTGTCCGCCTTGATAGCGAACTACCGCAGCCGCTTGATCTGTGAGCAGGTCGACGATCTTACCTTTACCTTCGTCGCCCCATTGGGTACCAAGTACCACAACATTCTTGCCCATAATAGCCTCATTGCATCATGCTGTTAAAATTGGAAAAAACGTGTGTGCCCGCAGGCACATCCGAGATTAAATTTGTTTGATTGTCCACTCGCCATTTGCATTCACCAACTGGTGCGTTGCATACGGTGCTGAGCTTAAATCATCATTACCTAACAATTGAACAACACTGAATCCTTCGGTACGTGCTGCCTCAATTGCCTTTAATAAATCTGCTTCGATGCCTTTTGGTGCAACCAAAACTTGGTTTTTCTGAACTTGACCTGCAGTTAATGCATATAGATCACAAGAGAAACCTGTCGCTGGACGCGCGCGACCGAAGTGTTCACCAATACCGTCATAACGACCACCTTGAGCCAATGGCGCAGCACGGTTTGGTGCATATACGGCATACATTAAACCAGTGTGATAATGATATGAACGAAGTTCTACAACATCGATACCAATATGTAGTTCTGGCCAACGCACCTGAATTGCGGCTTGTGTCGATTTCACTGCATCAAATGCAAGTTTAAATGCTTCGTTATTTAAAACTTCAGCACTTAAATTTGCTTGTAACGCATCTAAATCACTTGCAAAACGACCTAAAGTATAGAAGTCAGCACCATTTGGAATGCTTTGTGTGAATTCAGCAAGTTCAGGTAAAGCTTTACGTTGATACAAGTCAGATAACTGACGTTCAACCGCTTTGCTCAAGCCAGCTTGTTTTACCATGCTGCGGAATAAACCGACATGCCCTAAATCAAGATGGATACCATCTGCATGACCTGCTTTAGCAAGCAAGTTGATCATGACATCAATCAGTTCAACGTCAGCATCAATGCTGTCTGAACCAAATAATTCTGCACCTAACTGTAAAGGTGCACGTGTGGTATTAAAACCCTGTGGCTTAGTATGTAGTACTGTACCAGCGTAGCAATAACGAGCTACACCTTCGACAGGATGTACATGCGCATCAATACGAGCCACTTGTGGTGTCATATCGGCACGCACACCAAGCAAACGACCTGAAAGTTGGTCGATAACTTTAAAAGTGGCTAAGTCTAAATCTTGATTCGATTCTGAAAGAGAAGATAGAGATTCGATGTATTCAATGAATGGCGTGTACACCAACTGATAACCTCGAGATGCGAGGAAATCTAATGCTTCACGACGCAAAGATTCAATCACTTGCGCCTGTTCTGGCAGTACATCAGCTACACCATCAGGTAATAACCATGTCTCTGAAATGGGCATGTTGTAAACCTAAATTCTTGTCAGCGCGGAACAAATCCGCATAAAAAAATCGGGAGCACACCCGATTTCTCCTAGTTTAGCACGATAGTTTTACGCTTGCACACGACTTTTTCATAAAAGATGCTTCAGCATTCATTACTTCATCCACAGCTTTAACTTTTACAACTAAATCCATGTTTATGCTTCTATTTTAAAATCCTATGAACGTTATTTTTTAACCATTTGATAAAAAATAATAAGCATCCTACTTTCTATAGATGAAGTTTTAAACAAAGTTATAAATATGATCAGGCTCAACAACTTAATTTAAGACTCGAACATCAATCCAAAGGAAGCGCTGTGGTTAGTTTAACAGCCTGTAACGGTATCTCTGTTTTTACATTTTGCACACTGGCGATCTGCGTTAAATGATGAATCTGAAACTTTCGATAGGCTTCTAAATCTGCCACGACGATACGTAAGAAAAAGTCACAATCTCCTGCCATGAGTTGACATTCAATCACCTCAGGCATCGTTTGAATCGCTGCGACAAAATCATTCACGGTTTTTGCATCTTGACCTTTTAGCCAAATCCGCGCAAATACCGTTAAACTTAAATTCAATTTTGACTGATTCAGTAAAGCCACATATTTCTCAATATAGCCTTCATCTTCTAGTTGCTTAACCCGTCTCAAACACGGCGAAGGTGATAAACCAACTAGTTGGGCCAATTCATTATTTTGTAGTTTTCCATTTTGCTGTAATGCTTGCAAAATGCGTTTATCTATCTGATCCATCAATAAAGGCACTAAATTTCACAATAATCTTTATTTTAGCAATTTCATTGCACAATAAAAGCAATCTTTCACAAAACAGCTGCCAAATGCTGCTCAGATATCCATAAAATATTGCTTTCGATCTCGCTTCATGGAAAACGTCATGTTGATGTTTAGACAAAGTACACTCAATCATACCCATTCAGAGCATTCTATTGAGTTTAAACGAGGTCTAAAAACATCTATTCCAATGCTGCTGGGCATTATTCCTTTTGCATTAGTTCTGGGTGCTCAGGCAACACATAAAGGCTTTTCTAGTTTAGAAGTTCCGCTTTTGACTGGTCTTAACTTTGCAGGTGGTTCTGAATTTGCCATTTTGCAAGTTTGGACCAATCCCCCTAATATTCTCATGCTGATGTTTATTACGTTTTTAGTGAATAGTCGGCACCTATTAATGGGGGCGAGCCTTGTCCCGTATTTACGACATTTACCGAATCGTACGGTTTATACCGCTTTATTTTTTATGTGCGATGAAAGTTGGGCTGTGGGTTTGGCTGATGCGCAAAAAAAATCTAATGTTTTGGGAATTCAGCGCGCCTTTAGTTTAATGTTCTATGCAGGCTTATGCTGTGCTCTATATTTGATGTGGGTTGGCTTTACCACGCTAGGGGCAATAATTGGACCGATACTTGGCGATATTAGTCGACTTGGTTTTGACATGGCCTTCCCTGCTGTATTTCTTGTTTTACTGCGTGGTATGTGGAAAGGCTTTAAAGCGGCGCGCCCATGGCTGGTCAGTTTGATTGCCGCATCTCTGGCGTATTTTTATCTCCCAGCGGGCTGGTATGTTCCGATTGGCGCAGTTACGGGTATTGCTTCTGCATTTTTCCTAATTGGAGATGATGCATGATCCACACTAGCACCCTGATCTCGATTCTATTTATAGCCTTAACCACTTACCTGACCCGCATCTTGGGTTATGTGTTACTGAAAAACCGTAGCCTCACCAACAAACAACGTCAAATTATGGAAGTTGTCCCCGGCTGTGTTTTGATATCAGTGATTGCGCCCTATTTTGTCAAAGATAATCCTGCCGATCTGATTGCGATAGCTATTACCCTATTTGCAGCATCACGTTTTTCGTTATTGCCTACCGTTGTGATTAGCATGCTTTCAGCAGCAGTATTAAGACAAATTTTGATTTAACTAAGTAATACGCGATCATGTTTTGAATAACGAAAGAACTACGATTTAAACCCAATGATGATGAATATTAGGAATCATCTTATTGGATAAAAAAATACCCATACCTTGAGATTACATGCTTCATGCAGATATCGAGCTATGGGCAGTCTTCTTTATCTTTCGATTAGCTTTGATCGGTTTTGACCACTTTTGCCAAAATGTTCACCAATTCTGCATTTTGCAATTCAACTTGCTGTAATTTGTGAGTGGTTTGATCTAATACTTCTTGCTGGATATGCATTTTCTTTGCAAGGTCTTGCATAATTTCCAAGGTCTTTTTCAGGTTGGCTTCTAGATGCACCACTTTTTCTTCAAGTGGCAAGGTTTCATGCGCGGTAGATTGCGATACGTCACGATTAAACTGTAGCCAAATTAAAAATATAACCGCCAGCGCCAATAATAAAATAAATCCCCAAAGTAACATCAACATCATGCTCAATACTCTTTATATATTTCTTTGACTTTCATCTTAAACAATAAATCGGCTGTGCTTGAATATTTTTTAAAGTTTTTCAATATTTTCGAGATACATCAACGACATTACGCATGATTTTTCATCTAATTTTAGAAAATAAAAAAACACCTACAAGCTAGTAGATGTTTTCTATATTGGATAAGTTTGAATTTTTATAAAGAGTGAAAACTTTCACATAAATCGAGCAAGCGGTTCGCATAGCCCCATTCATTGTCATACCATGCGAAAACTTTTGCTTGCTTTCCTACCACCATGGTTTGATTCAAATCGACAATCAATGAATAAGGTGAATGATTAAAATCACTTGAGACCAAGGGCTCATCGGTTACTGACATAATTTCATGATAATCAAAACGTGCAGCTTTGCTTAACACTGCATTTAACTCATGCTTGGTGATAACTGATTGAGACACAAAACTTAAATCGATTGCAGCAACATTGATAGTCGGCACACGAATCGAATAGCCATCGATTCGATCTTCCATTTTCGGCATGACCCGTTTCAACGCACCCAGAGCTGAAGAGGTCGTTGGAATAATATTTTGACCTGAAGCTCGCGCACGACGTAAGTCACGATGTGCATGATCCAATACAGACTGATCCGCAGTCACAGCATGAATTTCTGTCATGAGTGCTGTGTCTATACCAAAGGCATCATCAATAATTTTGACTAAAGGCACCAAAGCCTGCGTGGTACACGACACACTCGAAATAATTTGATCCGTCGCTTTGACTTCATGATGATTAACACCATACACAATCGCAGCATCAACACTGTCAAACGGCGCCGCACCAATAATCACACGTTTGGCACCTGCACCAATATGTTGTGTGGCTGCCTCTCGCGATCTAAATAAACCTGTGCATTCGAGTACCACATCGACATTCAGGTGTTGCCAAGGCAAAAGACTCGGCTGTGCTTCATTTAAAACTTGCACTTTGAGATGCGCTTGAGCACAAGAGATATCTAGAAAAATAGCGCCATCTTGTTCAAGAATTTCGACTTGGCCTGCAAAACGACCATGCGTGGTGTCGTATTTAAACAAATGCACCATGGTTTCCACGTCAGCGACATCATTTATGGCAACAATTTCATAGTGAAATTCCTTTGGATTTTCAAACCAAGCGCGTAATACATTGCGTCCGATCCGACCAAATCCATTAATTGCCACTCGCTGCATGACCAATCCTTCGTTTTGAAACAAAAATAAAGCATCTATATGTTAATGGATTTCAACATGAAAACGTTATCATTTATTCGTTTAATGCTTATTGGGCTATATTTTTATAAACCGTTAGCGCCTGTATAAATCCAAATATTAGCTTCACTGAAAATGTACAGCACCAAGATCAAGTTCAATCACTCTTAATAAAATGGATACAAACATGCAATTTTCCCAATGAACTGAAAAATATAAATGCAAAACACCTTCATGTAGACCATTCATCAACATGTTGAATTTGAACTTTTAAAACTTTTCAAGACATATAAATAAAACGCCGAAAACAGTGCTCACTAGATTAATCAATAAATACTTTCAGCGTTACAAAGGTTTAAAAATCTAAAAATATAGGTGCTAAATTTAAAACATATAAAAAGTCATAGAGATAGCCGAAAATCATTGGTCACTACACCTTTTTCCGTTATAATTTAGCGTTTTTAAATTTTATGTCAGCATCTCAAGCCAGCTTTAAATTTTTGTAAGACTTGCTTGATATGCTATTACCAAATCGAAATTAGGAGAGACTTGGTTGTGAGTACTCGTTTTATGACATCAGCTGAAATTCGCGAAGCTTTTTTAAGCTACTTTGAATCGCAAGGGCATACACGTGTCGCGTCGAGTTCTCTGGTACCTGCCAACGACCCAACACTATTGTTCACAAATGCTGGTATGAACCAGTTTAAAGACTGCTTCCTTGGTCTTGAAAAACGTGACTACGTTCGTGCAACTTCTTCACAAAAATGTGTCCGTGCTGGCGGTAAACACAACGACTTAGACAACGTTGGTTATACAGCACGTCACCACACATTCTTTGAAATGTTGGGTAACTTCTCATTTGGTGACTACTTCAAACGTGATGCCATCACATTTGCTTGGGATTTCTTAACCAACGAAAAATGGTTAGGTCTGCCAAAAGATAAACTTTATGCCACTGTTTACCATACAGATGACGAAGCATTTGATATCTGGAACAAAGAAATTGGTCTAGACGCTTCACGCATTATCCGTATTGGTGACAACAAAGGCGAAAAATACGCTTCAGATAACTTCTGGGCAATGGGCGATACAGGTCCTTGCGGTCCATGTTCTGAAATCTTCTTTGACCATGGTGACCACATTTGGGGCGGCTTACCGGGCACTCCTGAAGAAGATGGCGATCGTTTCATCGAAATTTGGAACAACGTATTCATGCAGTTCAACCGTACTGCTGATGGTGTTCTGCATGCCCTTCCTGCACCTTCTGTAGATACAGGTATGGGCCTTGAGCGTATTTCTGCAGTTTTACAGCATGTAAACTCAAACTACGAAATTGACCTATTCCAAAACCTACTTAAAGCTGCTGCTGAAATCATTGGTTTAGATACCACTGAACTTGAAGCAAAAGCACAAGCAGAAAACAAACCAGTTGAATACCCTGCTTCACTTAAAGTTGTGGCTGACCATGCACGTTCTTGCTGCTTCTTGATTGCAGACGGTGTTAACCCGTCTAACGAAGGCCGTGGCTATGTACTTCGCCGTATTATCCGTCGTGCAGTACGTCATGGTAACAAATTGGGTGCAACAGGTTCATTCTTCCATAAAATGTTGCAGCCGCTGATCGACGTGATGGGCGCTGCTTATCCTGAGCTTGCTGCACAGCAAGCACGTATCGAAGCACAGCTTTTGAAAGAAGAAGAACAATTCGCAAAAACTTTAGAGCAAGGTTTGAAATTGCTTGAAGGCGAATTGGCTCAACTTAAAGGTTCAGTGATTCCAGGCGAAACTGTATTTAAACTTTACGATACTTACGGCTTCCCGACTGACTTAACAGCAGACATTGCACGTGAACGTGATTTAACGATTGATGAAGCTGGTTTCGAAGTCGAAATGGCGGCTCAACGTCAACGTGCGCGTGATGCTGGTAAATTTGCTGTCGACTACAACTCAATTGTCAAAGTTGAAGGCGAGACTCAATTTGACGGCTATGACGCAACTCAAGGCCAAGGTCAAATTGTTGCAATCTACAAAGATGGCGAACAAGTTGATGAAGTTTTTGAAGGTGACGAAGCACTAATCGTTCTAAACCAAACTCCTTTCTATGCAGAAAGTGGCGGTCAAGTTGGCGATACAGGTATCTTCAAAAACGAAACTGGTATTTTTGAAGTTCAAGACACCAAAAAATCAGGCGGCGCTTTTGTACACCAAGGCATCGTGACCATGGGTAACTTAAAAGCAGCTCAAGCAGTTGAGGCTATTGTTAAAGCGGATATCCGTGAAGCAACTTCACGCAACCACTCTGCAACTCACCTATTACATGCAGCACTTCGCCAAGTTTTAGGTACGCACGTACAGCAAAAAGGTTCATTGGTTGCAAGCGAACTTTTACGTTTTGACTTTGCTAATGACCAACCTGTTTCATTTGAACAGCTTCAAGAAATTGAACGCATTGTCAATGCCGAAGTGATTGCCAATACTGCTGTTTCAACTGAACTTTTAGACATCGAGGCGGCCAAAGAAAAAGGCGCAATGATGTTGTTCGGTGAGAAATACGGTGACGAAGTACGTGTACTTTCAATGGGTACAACCAAAGATGAGAAAAACTTCTCTATCGAACTTTGTGGCGGTATTCATGTAAAACGCACCGGTGATATTGGTCTATTCAAAATCACTTCTGAAGGCGGTGTTGCTGCAGGCGTACGTCGTATTGAAGCCGTTACGGGTACTAAAGCTGTTGAAGCTGCGCAAAAAGCAGATCGTGACATTCATGCAATTAACGACTTGCTGAAAGCGCAAAAAGATCAAACTTTAGAAAAAGTTGAAGCTTTGTCTCACACAGCATCTAGCTTGCAAAAACAAATTGAACAATTGAACCAAAAATTGGCAAGCTTCCAAGCCGCTGAGTTATTGAGTCAAGTTCAAGAGATTGGTGGCCGTAAAACATTAATCACCACGGTTCAAGGTGTAGATGCGAAATCACTTCGCAACTTGCACGACGGTGTGAAATCTAAGTTAGACAATGCTGTGATCGTGATCGCAGCGGTTGATGCCGACAAAGTGAGCCTCATTGCTTCGGTTGCTAAAGAATACACTGCTGCTGTAAAAGCAGGGGACATCATCAAACACCTTGGTCAAGAACTTGGCGGTAAAGGTGGTGGTAAACCTGATATGGCTCAAGGTGGTGCGCCTTATAGCGACAAACTTGAAGCGGTAATGACTGACCTCGTTGCATGGTTAGCTGCAAAATAAGACCAAAAGTCCTATAGCTCAAAGTGACTCACCTCCTTTGAGCAAATCAACAGGTTTAAGCAGTGTGTTTTTTAATGCTGGATCCTGCTTAAACACTATTGATGCGTGAAAGCGCAAACTCAATCATCATGTTGAAACCAATATTCAACCTCTGGCTAAATGATGAAAATGGAGTCTAAAAGGCTGGGTTCATGTGAATCCCCTGCAGACACAAAGTATCTATTTGAACTCCTCCTACCTTGGAGTTCATGAGCTACGTGGTATATTAAAATCGCGCCGAAGTGCGGTCTTAAAATATGTGTAAGTGCTTTAAGTCTTTAGACTTATTTACTTGGTAAGGATAGTTATGGCATTAATCGTTCAAAAATATGGCGGTACCTCAATGGGTACTCCAGAGCGCATTTTAAATGTTGCTCGTCGTGTAAAGCGTTGGCATGATCACGGTCACAAAGTTGTGGTTGTTGTATCTGCAATGAGTGGCGAAACCAATCGTCTACTTGCTTTAGCGAAAGCCATTACCGAAACCCCTGATCCACGCGAATTAGACCAAATGGTGTCTACGGGTGAACAGGTAACGATTTCTATGTTAGCAATGGCACTTAACTCTATTGGTGTTGAAGCTAAATCACTTACGGGCCGTCAAGTCGGTATTAAAACCGACAGCGCATTTACCAAGGCGCGTATTGAAGCGATTGATACGGATGTATTGACTTCAAACCTTGACGCTGGACGTGTCATTGTAGTGGCAGGTTTCCAAGGCTTTGATGCCGAAGGTAACACTACGACTCTAGGTCGTGGTGGTTCTGACACTTCAGGTGTTGCATTGGCAGCTGCACTTAAAGCTGATGAATGTCAGATTTACACAGACGTTGATGGTGTTTACACCACTGACCCTCGTGTCGCTCCAAAAGCGAAAAAAGTTGATCGTATTTCTTTTGAAGAAATGCTTGAAATGGCATCACTTGGTTCTAAAGTCCTTCAAATTCGCTCTGTAGAATTTGCCGGTAAATACCAAGTGCCTTTACGCGTATTATCAAGTTTTGATAATGACGATGATGGCGCATTCGACGAAAACTTTAAACAAAACGTCGGGACACTAATCACCACTGAAGCGGAAGACAACATGGAACAACCAATCATCTCAGGTATCGCGTTCAACCGTGATGAAGCTAAATTAACTATTCTTGGTGTACCGGATAAACCAGGTATCGCTTCAAACATCCTTTCACCAATTGGTGATGCCAATGTTGAAGTGGATATGATTATCCAAAACGTGGAAGAAGACGGTACAACTGATTTCACTTTTACAGTTAACCGTGGTGAATTACCAAAAGCGAAAGCTATTCTTGAAGCGACTGCACAAGAAATTGGTGCACGTGAAGTTGCAACTCGCGCAGACATCGTTAAAGTATCGATTGTTGGTGTTGGTATGCGTTCACACGCTGGTGTAGCAAGCAAAATGTTTACTGCTCTTGCAAAAGAAGGCATTAACATTTTGATGATCTCGACTTCTGAAATCAAAATTTCAGTGATTATCGATGAGAAATACTTAGAGCTTGCTGTACGTGCTCTACACACTGCATTCGGTCTAGATCGTGAAACAGGTGAATCAAGCGCGCGTGCTTAATTGACCTTGCTGTGTGTCAAAATTTGTCATTGTTAGACAGATTTTGAAAAACATCGTAAAAATTCAGAGCCACTATAGTTTTTTTTATAGTGGCTCTGTTATATTAAACCTGAGGATTTTAAAATTTACTCAGTTTGCGACTGTCACAATGATTGTTTCAGATGCACTGCTAAATTTTTTTGCTTTTACAAGTTATGAATTTTACATAACAGATCATTTGCAGGTTTTGCATTTTGCAAGGAGAGAAACATGCTGATTCTGACTCGTCGTGTCGGAGAAACATTAATGATTGGAGACCAAGTTAGCGTGACTGTACTTGGTGTTAAAGGTAATCAGGTTCGTATTGGCGTGAATGCTCCAAAAGAAGTATCTGTTCATCGTGAAGAAATTTACCAACGAATTCAACATGAACGCGCAATGCACGAACATCTCCAAAACATTGATCAAGAATATCAGCCATCTTTTGAAGAAACTGATTATTCACAAAACAACTATAATCGCTAAGATTTAAGTTGTTAAATGATAAAGCGGCTCATTAGGCCGCTTTAAATTTATCTAGAACATGCGTTTACTATATAAGTTCAACTGAGCTTAATTACTGCCCTTCTAGAACTTTACGTACGGGGCCAAAACTGCGGCGATGTTCATCAATCACCCCATACTGTGCAATCGCTTCGAAGTGCGCTTTGGTTGGATAGCCCTTGTGTTTCGCAAAACCATACTGTGGATATTTTGCATCCAGTTCAACCATTTCGTGGTCTCGAGTCACTTTTGCCAAAATACTCGCAGCCGAAATCTCTGGATGAATCGCATCACCGCCCACGATTGCATCACAGCTCATTGCTAAACCGGTTGGGACTTTATTACCATCGACCAACACGTGTTCTGGCTGTACATTGAGTTTTTCCACTGCACGACGCATCGCAAGTAACGATGCTTGCAAAATATTGATCTCATCAATTTCTTGTGCAGAACTTTCAGCAATTGCCCAAGCCAAGGCTTTTTCTTGAATCTCAATAAATAACTTTTCACGTTTTTTTTCAGTGAGTTTTTTAGAATCGTTTAAACCTTCAATCGGGTTATTTGGATCTAAAATGACAGCTGCCGCAACAACCGAACCCACCAATGGACCGCGACCCGCTTCATCTGCACCAGCAATTTTCATATATCTCTCACTCAAAATAAAATACGACCCTTAATTTGGATTTGCTGATACTCAGCTATACCAATGTCTGGGTCGTATAAAATGTTCTAAATCTTAGTTTTTAAATGTTTCAATCACGCAAGCATTTAAAGTATTTGTCACGATTTTAGCCGCAAGATTTGCTTGTGAAGTTTTATCCATTGCTGCTACAACCAAATCCGTTGCAGTCACGCTAGTTGTCGCTTTCTCGCCTACACATGAACACACTTCAGTTTGTAGTTCAGATTTTTGAGTTTCTGTTAATAGTTTTGAACCAGTTTTCCAGTAGCTGTTGTTATTTAGCTCAGTCACGCATTTCGCTTGAACACCCACTTTAACCGCCATCATTGCCAAGCTGTTTGCTGAAGTTGTACCTGTAGAGGTACTTGTACCTGTTGTACCAGTCGCAGCACATGCAGAAAGAACAAGCGCTAATGGTGCTAGAATAGCAACTAATTTTTTCACGAATATTTCCTTTGTTCTGTTAATTAACGCGCATATTGTGCCCCAAATCACACACCATCTGATATGACTATTTAAAATAAATTCGGTAACTGTGTAGTTAATCATCAATGCCTGCGTTGCATATTCACAACACTGTGTACCGATTTTAAACGACGCATATTTTTGTGGTCTGTATTAGAATCTGCATAAGATTGGACGCTTAAATAATCAACATGAGCAATAACACACAATACTACACTCGAACAGCTCAGGTCTTACATTGGCTGATGGCGATCATATTCATCGTGGCATGGTTAATTGGCTTTTATAGTGGCAATTTTCTCAGTTATGACGTCGATGGCAGCTTTAAAGGACAAGTCATTACCCTCCATAAAAATATTGCGACTACGATTATTTTTTTGGTGGTGATACGAATCTTTTGGCGCTATACCCACCCCGCTCCAGATTTACCTGACAGCATGTCATCCGGCATGAAAACCTTGGCACATTTGGGTCATTTAGCACTGTATTTTGTACTACTGGCTTTACCGATTACAGGTTGCTTATTTAGTTGGAGCGCAGGTCACCCGGCCCCTGTCTTGTATTTGTTTGAAATACCACGCTTGGTACAAGATAATCCTGAATTATTAGCCATCGTGAAACCGCTACATATTTGGATTTCTTGGGCAGCAGGCTTGCTCTTAGTGGGTCATATTTTGGCAGCGTTGAAACATCATTTTATTGATAAAGACCATGTGCTCAAAAGTATGACACGACAACCAAAACCCTAATAAAGACAAAATAAAAGCCACATCATGTGGCTTTTATTGTGAGCATCATCTTTTAATTCAGCACTTGCTGAGCACAGCCGCGCATACTATTCAAAACCGCTTTAGAAATCAGTTTATTCTTTTCAGTTTCATTCACTGCAGCAGTCATCAGATCTTTCGCACCGATATCATCCATGGCATGCTCACTCACGCACTGACAAATCGCAGTTTGATTGTCTTTTTTCTGTTGAGCACTCATAAACAACGCAGCGCCTTTCCAAATTTTAGAACTATTTAATTCTTGCGAGCATTGATATTCAATCACAGGCTTTAGCATACGCTGACTTAAACTTGATTTATCTGCAATAGCAGCGGATGAAATCAATACTGAGGCTAAAAATGTAATCGATGGGGCAAATATAGAGCGATTTGAATGAGAGAAAAGCATGATTTAAACATAAAAAAGGCAGTGAATATTCACTGCCTGAGATTATACGCTGATTATTAATTCAACGCTTCAATCTTTTTAATCCAAGCTTGCTTTTCAGCAACTGAAATAAATGATGCTTCAAAAGAGTTGATTGCCAGTTGCTTTAACTCTGCATTGCTTAGATCAAGCGCTTTGGTGATCGCAATGAAGTTATCATTCATATAACCACCAAAGTACGATGGATCATCTGAATTGACGGTCACATGCACACCTTGTTGCAATAGACGGCGAATATTATGCTCAGCCATATCTTTGACCACGCATAGCTTTAAATTGCTCAATGGGCAAACGGTTAATGGCATTTTCTCTGCAATTAAACGTTGCATCAAAGCAGGATCTTCTTCTGAACGTACACCATGGTCAACACGATTTACTTTCAACAAATCCAAGGCTTCCCATACGTATTCTGCTGGACCTTCTTCCCCTGCATGCGCAACGATAAGAAAACCGGCTTCACGGGCTTTTGCAAAAACACGTTCAAATTTTGATGGTGGATGACCCACTTCACTCGAATCTAAACCGACACCAATAATTTGATCTTTATATGGTAAAGCTTGTTCTAATGTTGCAAATGCTGCGTCTTCAGATAAATGACGCAAAAAGCACATAATCAGATGTGAGCTAATGCCCAGTTTCGTTTTAGCATCATCACAAGCGCGTTGTAAGCCATTCAAAACCGTTTCAAAAGCAACACCACGGTCTGTATGGGTTTGTGGGTCGAAGAACATTTCAGTATGAACCACATGATCTTCTGCACATTTTTCGAAATATGCCCATGCTAAATCATAAAAATCTTGCTCATGAATCAGTACATTTGCACCTGCATAATAAATGTCTAAAAAAGACTGTAAATTATGAAAGTTATACGCTTCTTTTAATTCTTCGACTGATTGATAAGGGATTGCAATATTGTTGCGTTGGGCAATTGCAAACATGAGTTCAGGCTCAAATGTCCCTTCAATATGCACATGTAGCTCTGCTTTTGGCAAAGCGCGAATCAGCTCAAGTTGATCCATCTCTTATCCTCATAAAAATAAAAAAGGGTGCAAACTGAGTTTACACCCTTTCGCTGTTTGACAGTATTAACCGCCAAATGCAGCAAATTTTAATGCCCAAAGTACAGCAATAATCCAGACCATATATGGTACAGTTTTCGCCTTACCTGTAAGCAATTTAACCAATGCATAGCTAATGAAGCCCATTGCAATACCGTCTGCAATTGAATAGGTAAACGGCATAAATACAATTGTTAAGAATGCAGGGACTGCTTCAGTAATGTCATCCCATTCAATATGAACGATACCTTGAATCATTAACACACCAACAAACAACAATGCTGGCGCAGTTGCAAAACCTGGTACTGACTGAGCAAGTGGTGCTAAGAACAATGCCAAAATAAACAATACAGCAACTACAACTGCAGTTAAACCTGTACGACCACCGGCAGCAACACCTGCTGATGATTCAATATAAGGCGTAGTCGAAGACGTACCCAATGCCGCACCCGCAACAATTGCAGATGAGTCAGCAAATAATGCTTTCTTCAAACGTGGTAATTTACCGTCTTTTAATAAACCTGCACGGTGTGATACACCGACCAATGTACCTGTAGAGTCAAATAAATCGACCAAGAAGAATACAAAGATCACGCCAATCAAACTTGCGGTGAATAGACCTTCAAAGTTCATTTGCATGAATGTTGGAGCGATTGAAGGAATAGCACCTACAACACCTTTAAATTCGTTGAAGCCCAACAGGGTTGAAATTGCAGTAATCACCAAAATACTGATGATGATTGCACCACGTACTTTGAAGTGATGCATAACCACAACCATCAAGAAGCCAAGTAAAGCCAACAAGACAGACGGCTGTTTTAAATCACCCAGACTAACCAATGTTGCAGGGTTATCAACAATAATGCCGGCATTTTTCAAAGAAACCAGTGCAAGGAATAAACCAATACCGCCGCCGATCGCCAGTTTAAGCGACATTGGAATCGCATTGACAATCGCTTCACGGATTTTGAACATGCTGATAGCGATAAAAACAAGGCCAGAGACAAAAACAGCTGCTAAAGCAGTTTGCCATTCCACGCCCATACCCAAACATACAGAATAGGTAAAGTAAGCGTTTAAGCCCATACCGGGTGCTAAGGCAATTGGATAGTTAGCAACAAGACCCATCACCAAACAGCCAATGGCTGCTGCTAGACAGGTTGCGACAAAAACAGCACCATGATCCATACCCGTTTCGGACAAAATCATTGGATTGACAATAATGATGTAACACATTGTCAAGAAAGTAGTTACACCTGCAATGACTTCTGTTTTGAAACTGGTTTTGTTTTCGCTCAGTTTAAACAGACGTTCAAGCATGTTCTCGGAAGATGGATTAGGAGTCGTCATGACCTAGCCCCTATGAAGTAAACTTTATGCATATAAGCATTCCACAAAATTAATCATGTGATGTATTCATCATTAATTTTGTGTATGCCTAAGCAACGAATATGCCAATTCGGCAGATTGTAGGCTTTAAAAAATCCTATTTTCAACAGCATACAACACAGTACAAATGTTGAAATTTGCAAACAAAAAAGCTGCATAAACTTATGCAGCTCCTCTATTTATGTCATTTAATTCGTATTTAATATCAATAAATACTGATCAAATTAATTTCGGCAAATTATAACACATTGATTTTTTAATGTTTCCAAATTTTCATCGCTTTTCAATTTAGTAAATTTAAGACATTGTTTTCTTTATAAAGTTTCAAATTATTATATATAAAAATAAAATATCAAGATTTAGACGAACACTTCAAGACCATGCTTGAGCTCAATGCAGAAGCTGCAAGATTGACTTTTTTTAGCGCATATAAGGTGATGCGTTCAAATCATCATTGAACACCTGATTAATTTCTTGCTGTCGCTTTAACTCTGCATTTTTATAAACACTAAACCCTAAGAACACAATGCTGAGTATAAAAATTGGTATCAGTATTTTTTTCATAACAAAATTTTATTCATGTTTAAATATTTGGCTATAATAACAAAAAACTTAAACAAAAAAGTGACGTGTTTCACAATTTTATATCTTATTAAGTTATTTAATAAGCTATTTGTTCGATCAATGTTAAATTTGTAATATGTTTTAGACTGATAGACAAGATAATCACTGAATGTTTTTTCGAATCCTTTTCCGCAAAAAGCTTCAAATCATAGATCATTTCACCTAAGAAATTTAAAGCACGATCAATTTCACAACCCACTATTAAATCTCGAATGACGAAGATGAAAAAAGCCGCTGACTTCTAATCAGCGGCTATTCATATTCTTTTCAGTCTAAGTTTTTCAATTTTAAAATTAAGCGGCTTGTTGTTCATCTCGCTTAAAGACCAATTCGCCCTTTAAGCTACTCTCAGCATCGAAATAATAACCATCGGTATTGAACGACTTGATATCTTCAATACGTTCAATTTTATTTTCCAACAAATAACGCGCCATTAGGCCACGTGCTTTTTTGGCATAGAAGCTGATGACTTTATATTTGCCGTTCTTTTGATCGAGAAAAACAGGCTTGATGATTTCGGCTTTGATTTTTGATTCTTTGACCGACTTATAATATTCATCTGAAGCGATGTTGACCAAAAGTTCAGAGCCCGCTTTTTCCAAATCGTCATTGATGAGATTGGTGATGGTATTGTCCCAAAACTCGTATAGGTTATGTCCACGTGGATTTTGCAGCTTGGTCCCCATCTCTAAACGATATGGCATCATTAAATCCAGTGGACGCAATAAACCGTAGAGACCCGAGAGCATACGCAAATGGGTTTGTGCATATTGAAGGTCTGTGTTTGCAAGTTGATAAGCATCTAAACCCGTATACACATCACCTTTAAAGGCAAAGATTGCTTGGCGTGCATTGGCAAAATCAAAATCAGGCTGCCAATCTCGGAAGCGCTCAACATTTAAAGTCGCAATTTTCTCACTGACACTCATCAAGCTTGAAATTTCACTTACCGACAATTTACGTGCGACTGAGATTAATTCTTCAGAATGATCTAATAGCCGTGGTTGAGTGAATTTTTCAGTCGGTAAAGCGGTTTCGTAATCTAAAGTTTTTGCTGGAGAAATTAAAGCGAGCATAAACATCCTGATTAATTTTTAATTAAACAAACTATAACAGTAGAGCAATTTCAAAGCCAATCTGTGTTTTAGATAATATTAATCTGTAAACTATAGTCTCTCCCGCTTTCACATTTTAGTCATTATGTCAGAACAAATGTTCATTCAAGGGCCGATGGGTCAACTTGAAATTTTTGTTGATTATCCACAGGGTGAAGTGAAAGGATTCGCGGTAGTTACACACCCTCACCCATTGCAAGGTGGTACACCACAGCACAAAGTCCCTGTGCTTTTAGCGCAAATGTTCTTAGAACGTGGCTATGTTGTTTATCGCCCAAGTTTCCGTGGTTCTGGCCAAAGTGCAGGAATACATGACGAAGGCAATGGTGAAACCAAAGACACTATGCAAGTCATTGAATTTGCTCGTAACCAACATCCGAACCTGCCATTTTATGCAGGCGGTTTTAGTTTTGGTGCAAATGTCATGACTAAATGCTATGCCCTATTGCCAGTAGAATTGCAGCCTGTACAAACTATTTTATGTGGCCTACCAACCACAACAGTTGCAGGTGTACGTCACTATGTGACTCCGCATATTAAGGGTGATATTTTATTTATTCATGGTGAAGAAGATAATGTCACACTGTTATCTGACTTGATTCAGTGGGCCAAACCACAGCGCCATTTAATCACGGTTTTACCGGGTGCAAACCACTTCTTTACGGGTTATCTCAAACAGCTTCGTATCGCGATTTCACGCTTTTTAGTATAAAAAATACCAAAAAATGAGTCAGCTTATCTGGCTCATTTTTTTGCCTAGTGAGCGCTCTTTCCACCCAATATTCCAGATAAATTCAACTACTCGCTTTTCGATTTATCCATCTTTTTAATGCATGGCGATCTTTAGCTATTCAATATGTAACGACCTAAGCCGACGCTCGTTTAATTTTGATTATGCCTCAATTTTTTATCTAAAAACCAATTATTTACTTGTTTAAATGACTAACTAAAGAAATAATACCCAGAAAAATTAAGATAAAATTTAGAGGGAAAAATGAAATTTATTGTTGCTGTGATTTTAAGTCTAGGCATTGCAGCTTTGGTCTATTATTTTAATTCAACGCCTTCCACAACGACAAATTTGCCAGCGTCTACGGTTGCTGCGAACGATGGTCCCAAAGCCTATTTGACTGCGTCATACAAAATGAATGTCGATGGTCGTGATTTTAGCTTAAAGATGGTCTATGACTTTCCCAACAGCCAAGTGTGTGAAGCCCAACTCAACAGCACTGACACCATGAATATGATTTCAACCTTTAAACAACGCTGTTCGAGTGACTCGGTATGTAAAGAAGCTGATATTTCGTCTTGTTCATCTTTTACCGATCAAAAATATAAAGATATGCTCGATAAAAACTATCATGACACCCATTATATTTATTTAAGCGATAGCAAATTGACTGATCAACGTGGTGTGATTGTGTTTTGGGGACTCAATGAACAAGAGTCAGAAAAAATGTGTGACTATGTGAAAAGAGCAATCGAACCATTAATCCAATCAATATTGAATGTCTATAACCTTGTTCAATACATTCTGTTAAAAACAAAAAAGCAGCGCTATGCTGCTTTTTTATGGATGATTTTTAATTCAATTTTTCAGATCATTTTGTCATTTGTTTCCATTGAAACTCACTATATGACTCTTCTTCTTTTAAACTGTTTTCGACTGCTTGAGCCAATTGGTTCAATAAACTTTGCTCAGTAATACGATCTAACCAATCTTGGTCTTCATCTGGATAAGAGGTAATTTCACAGACTAGACGACCGGATTCATCCTGCCCCTGACATGTCACTGAAAGTGGCAATTCATGTTGATCGACACTGACTGCAATCTGATCACCACTTTGCGATAACGTTTGAAAGCCATATTTCTCAAGCTTACTTGCTAAAAACTCAGCCACTTGAGTTTGCGTATCAGCACTGCTTTCAACTCGATTTGAATCGCTATGGGCGGTGAATTGTAGTTTTCTCATGTATCTATCCAAAGACATTCTTGTTGTATGGTTTTAGCATAAGCAATTAAAACCAAACAGCCAAGCATTTGCTTGGCTGTTGTTGAATAAATATACAAATTTAGTGAATTATTTATTCACTTACCACAATCGTTAAACCGGCTTGAGTCGCTAGCTCTGTAAATGTCGGGAAGCTGGTCGCAACAGTTTCTGTACCCACGATATTAATTTCACCCGAAGTACGTAAACCTGCCATTGAGAAGCTCATTGCAATACGGTGGTCATGATGTGATTCGATTTGACCACCTGTGAAGATTGCACCCCACTCACCCGCTTTGCCTTGACCTTCAATGATAATGCCGTCCTCGGTTGGCGTACAATCGATACCCATAATTTTTAGGCCATCTGCCATCACTTGAATACGATCCGACTCTTTCACTCGAAGTTCAGCTGCACCGGTCAAAATGGTTTGACCTTCTGCACATGCCGCTGCAATAAATAACGCTGGGAATTCATCAATCGCCAATGGCACTTGATCTTCTGGCATATGAATGCCTTTGAGTGTACGTGAACCACGAATACGAATATCTGCAATCGGCTCACCGCCAGCGATACGTTCATTTTCAACAGTCAGGTCAGCGCCCATCTGTTTTAAAATTTCGATCACACCTGTACGGGTTGGATTAATGCCGACCGCTTCGAGTGTGACATCTGAACCTTCGGTAATCGCTGCACCCACCATAAAGAATGCTGCAGATGAAATGTCAGAGGGTACTTGAATGTCTGTACCGACTAACTTGCCGCCACCTTGAAGTGAAATGCGGTTGCCTTCTGTTTTCACGTCATAACCAAATGCACGAAGCATACGCTCTGAATGGTCACGTGTTGGTTCCGGCTCAGTGACAACAGTTTCACCTTCCGCCCAAAGACCAGCCAACAAAATACCGGATTTTACTTGTGCAGATGCCATTGGTAAGTCGTAGTGAATACCTTTCAGGTTTTGACTTCCGGAAATAGACACGGGCGGCGTACCACGCTCACCTGTAGTTTGAATTTGCGCACCCATTTCACGTAATGGTTTGGCAATACGTTCCATTGGACGTTTTGATAATGACGCATCACCCGTCATCACCGAATCAAACTTCTGTGCCGACAACATGCCTGAAAGCAAACGCATTGAAGTGCCTGAGTTACCCATATACAAAGCGCCTGCCGGTGCTTTTAAACCATGCATGCCTACACCATGAATGGTGACTTCACCATTTTTAGGGCCTTCAATACTCACTCCCATATCGCGGAATGCTTGGAGGGTTGCCAAGGCATCTTCACCTTCAAGGAAACCAGTGACGTGCGTTGTACCTTCTGCAATAGCACCAAACATGATAGAGCGATGTGACACAGATTTATCACCTGGCACAGTAAATTTACCTTGGAATTGCTTTGGACCCGGTAAAATTTTGAATTGCTGTGTCGTCACTTTATTTTTCTCCATCAGTGGTTTCTTTGCGAGCATGTGATTGAAATGTTGACGTGCCGCTTGTGCATGTCCCAACAGTCCCATCAACGCTTGTGAGTTTTCATCTTCAATCAGTTTGCGAAGAATAGCCAATTGTTTTTCAAAGCCATCCACCGCATTTAAAATTGCCTTTTTATTGGCAAAAAAGATGTCATGCCACATATGTGGGTCGCTTGCAGCAATGCGTGAGAAATCACGAAAACCGCCAGCGGCATAACGGAAAATATCTAAATTGTCTTCTCGGTTCGCAAGTTGCTCAACCAAGTTAAATGCCATCAAATGCGGAAGATGACTGGTATGGGCCAACACTTCGTCGTGTTTTCCCACATCCATGCAAATTACTTCCGCTTTGGCAGCTTGCCACAATTGAATCAGTTTCTCTACAGCCCAATCTGCACTGCTAGGTAATGGTGTCAAAATCACTTTGTGATTAGCAAATAAATCTACCTTACCTGCATGCACACCTGTTAGTTCAGCCCCAGCAATCGGATGCCCCGGTACAAAACCAGCAGGTAATTGCTCACCATAGACCGCTTTCGCTGCATCAACGACATTGCCTTTAGTACTTCCAACATCGGTAATAATCGTCTGTTCGGATAGATAAGGCTTGATCGCTTCAAGGACTTTTTGTGTCGCACGTACAGGCAAAGCCAAAACAACGAGATCTGCACCTTTGACCGCTTCGGCAGGATCGCTATAACCCTGCTGAATAAGTCCTAAAGCTTTTGCATCTTCTAAAGTTTTTTGTGAACGCGTAGACGCCACAATTTCCTTAGCTAAACCTTCAGCAATCATGACGCGAGCTAGGCTTGAGCCAATCAGCCCAAGCCCAATAAAAGCAACTTTTTCAAATAGTGGCACAGACATGACTTAAGCTTTAGCCTCTAAGCCCAAAACTTTAGCCAAAGCAGCTAAGAATTTAGCATTTTCAGCTTCAGTCCCAATTGATACACGTAAATGCTCAGGGATACCAACTGGACGAACAATCACACCTTCTTTTAATAAAGCATTGAACGTCTGTGCAGGATCTGCTTTTACATTTACTAAAATGAAGTTCGCACGTGAAGGCACATACGCTAAACCTAGAGCATCAAAACCTGATTCAAGTTGTGCCATACCTGCTTTATTCACTACACGTGATTTTTCAATAAACGCTTCGTCTTTAAGTGCAGCAACTGCAGCCACCATCGCAAGATGGTTCACGTTAAATGGTTGACGAATACGATTGAGGAAATCCGTCACCTCAACTGAAGCCAAGGCAAAACCAACACGTAGCGCAGCCAAGCCATAGCATTTTGACATGGTACGGCTAACGATTAAGTTTGCGTATTGATCTAAGAATTTTAAGCTGTTGAAGTTTTCTGGGAAATATTCCACATAAGCTTCATCTAAAACCACGATCACATTTGCAGGTACTTTTTGCATGAACGCTTCAAATTCAGCTTCTTCAAACCATGTGCCTGTTGGATTATTTGGGTTCGCAATAAAAATCAATTTAGTATTGTCTTTGATTGCCGCAGCCATTGCATCTAGGTCATGTGAAAAACCTTTTGCAGGCACTTCAATCGCTTCAGCATTAATCGCTTGAGTCACCAGACCATACACAGCAAATGCGTGTTGGCTATACACCACAGAGTCTTGCTCTGAAACAAAAGCACGAGCAAAAATTTCTAGAAGATCGTTTGAACCATTACCCAACGTAATGCGGTCATGTGCAATACCAAATTGTTTTTCAACTTGGTCTTTCAAAATAAAACCGCCACCATCCGGATATCGACCAATTTCTGCAAGTTCAGCAGCAACAGCTTCTTTCACTTTGTCAGAACAACCCAATGGGTTTTCATTTGATGCGAGTTTTACGATATCTGTAATACCCAACTCACGCTCAAGTTCACTAATTGGTTTACCTGGTTGGTAAGGCTTTAGCTTTGCAATGCCTTCATTGGCTGGGAAAAACGTCATTTTACACTTCCAGTTTTTTCAAATGATGAAGGTGATCAACTCCTGATGGAATTGATCACAGTTGTGATCTTAAAGAACAGCAATCGGATATGAACCCAATACACGAATTTCTTTAACCAATGGACGAATTTCTTCAATCGCCGCTTTCACGTTTTCTTGCTCAACATGACCTTCCAAGTCCACAAAGAATACATAAGCCCATTTTTCGGGTAATGCAGGACGTGTTTCGATACTTGTTAAGCTAATATTATGCTTGGCAAACGGTGCAAGAATTTCAAGCAACGCCCCTGCACGGTCATGCGCAGAAATCAACAATGAAGTTTTATCATTGCCCGATTGCGGTACTTTCTCACGACCAATCACCAAGAAACGAGTAGTATTTTCAGGATTGTCTTCAATATTGCTATGCAAAATTTCAAGGTTGTAAATGTTCGCAGCGACTTCAGAAGCAATTGCCGCTGAGTGCCATTCATTACGAATACGGCGTGCAGCTTCTGCATTTGAACTGAGTGCAACACGTTCTACACCCGGATAATGTGCATCTAACCAACCACGGCATTGCGCCAAAGTTTGTTGATGAGCATAAATTTGTTTAATGCTGTCTTTACGTGTGTTTTCAGACACTAGGAACTGGTGATGAATACGCAGTTCAACTTCACCAATAACATTCAGATGTGAAGATTTAAAACAATCTAAAGTGTGGTTCACCACCCCTTCAGATGAGTTTTCAACAGGCACTAAACCATAGTGTGCGCTGCTTGCTTCAACTTCACGGAACACTTCATCAATCGTTGGAAGAGGGCGAACAACAGCGTCTTGACCGAAATGTTTTAAAACAGCCGAATGCGTATAAGTTCCGACTGGACCTAAGAACGCAATACTTTGCGGTGCTTCAAGGGCTAAACAAGCCGACATGATCTCACGGAATAAACGTGCCATTGTCACATCAGACAATGGGCCTTCGTTACGATCCATAACTTTACGTAAAACTTGCGCCTCACGTTCAGGACGATAAAACAATGGATTCTCTTCTGCAGCAAATTTTGCTTTTGCCACAGCTTCAGCTAGTTTCGCACGACGGTTGATAAGTTGTTGAATCTGCATATCAACAGAGTCGATATCTTCACGAATTTGAGCTAAGTCCAGAGAAGTCGGAGTGTTTTGATCATCGTTGATCATTGTTATGTCGCCCTTCAAAAAAATTTTGCAAACAGTATAACAATAGTTAGCTTTCAAATGTTGCGCAATACGACTTTGATGGTTTCAGCCTTAAAAACAGACAGTTGATTAAAGCTTCATCAGCTTAACTTAAGAGCCAAAACAGCCAAACTGATAGGTCAAGCCATAATTAAGGCAAATCTTACCTTTTGACGGCTTTATTGATCATTCATCTTGAGCAGCACAATAAATAGACCTTCTCTTTTCCTCCAAATTTGCATCAGATCCATCCCCTTGTATAAGCCCATCAATCAATTTGTTTCATTGGTCATTTCAGTTTTAAATTTTGCTCTCAATACTTGAAGCAAAATAAAAATTTCAAAACTTGGCTTTCATGGCATAGAAATAATTTGAAACTTAAAGATGATCTATATAAACACTTGGTCATTGATCGTTTTTTCAGTGACTTAATAGGCACTTTCATCTAGTGTTTACAGTCATTGACGCATTTATTACAAAAGACACAGGTAATTTTTATCGTTGCTTTGTAGTCTAAATATCAGAAAAAAAATAACAGACCCATAGGTACAAGTATGCACAAGAAAATTGCAGTGTTAGTGACCTACGATTTTGAAGATATTGAGTACCTTGAGCCTGTGGAGGCCTTTCGAGCCGCTCGGCACAGCATTATCAATATCGAAGATCAGGTTGGAAAAATTGTTTACGGTATTAAACGCCGTTCCCAGATCACCATTGACCAGAGTATCGACGACGCCTCTGTACATGATTTTGATGCCTTATTTATTCCCGGCGGTTATTCACCCGAGAAACTCGCTTTAGATGACCGTTTTATCTATTTTGTTCGTAATTTTGCAGATAGCCAAAAGCCGATTTTGAGCAGTTGCCATGGTCCACAGCTGTTATTAGAAGCTGGTGTCATACAAGGTCGCCATTTCGCCCAATCTGAAACGCTGAAATCTGCTTTGTTAAACGCAGGTGTGGTGGTGTCGGATCAATCGGTCGTGAATGATAATAACCTGTATATATCGTCGCGTAGTACTTCAGATACGTCTGAATTTATTGAAGTCTGTCTGCAAGTTTTGGGGCAACCTTCATTATCATAGATCTCAATATATTCACTCAAACTCAACCGCATAATCTAATTCACACACGCAAATCTATAGAAATACATCGTCTCTATAGAAATACATCCTAAAAAAAATAGCGAAGTCTTCACTTCGCTATTTTAATTTCAGCCTGATAATTTGCTTATCGACCTAAAATACTTCGTGCCACGATTTCTTTCATAATTTCATTGGTGCCACCGTAGATTTGCTGAATACGTGCATCGACAAAGAAACGTGAAATTGGATATTCCGTCATATAACCATAGCCACCAAATAATTGAAGTAGATTATGGGCCACTTTCATTTGCATATCGGTAGAGAAGCTCTTGAGTGCTGCTGCAGTTTCAACATCAAGTTTGCCTTGCATATAAAGCTCAACATTTTGATTATAAAATGCCGCTGTAGCCAATTCGTCAATCTTAGCCTGCGCCAATACAAAACGAGTATTTTGAAACTGTCCAATCGCCTGTCCGAACGCTTGACGCTCTTTGACATACTGCGTTGCCACATCAATGGAACCACGAATCGCACCAATTGCAGTCGAAGCAATCGCAGTACGTTCACGCGGTAACTCTTGCATCAAGTAAGCAAAGCCTTGTCCAGCTTGACCCAAAAGTTGCTCTTTCGGCACTTTGACATTGTCATAAAACAACTCTGAAGTGTCTTGCGCATGCAGACCAATTTTGTCGAGGTTAGTACCCTTCTTAAATCCATCCAAATGTGTGTCGACTAAAAGTAATGACACGCCTTTGGCACGTGCTTGTGGATCGGTTTTCGCCGCCAATACCACTAGGTCTGCATGTTGACCATTTGAGATAAAGGTTTTCGAACCGTTGAGCAGATAATGATCACCCTGCAAAATTGCACTACTGCGCATAGACTGTAAGTCCGAACCTGCACCCGGCTCTGTCATACCAATAGCACCGACCACTTCACCCGTGACCATTTTCGGCAACCAATATTGTTTTTGTTCTTCTGAACCAATGTGCAAAATATACGGCGCTGCAATTTCAGAATGGCATGAAATACCTGTCGATAATGCACTAAAACCTGCGCGAGCAGATTCTTCAACTAACATCAGTGAATAATGCGTTGGGACGCCATAGCCGCCATATTCTTCAGGCACATCGACACATAAAAAGCCATTTTCACCCAAGGCATTCCATACTGAACGCGGCATAATGCCTTCACGTTCCCATTGCTCATAATGTGGTGCGACATGCTCTGCCATAAAACGGCGAAAGTTATCTCGAAATAATTCTAAGTCTGCATCATAAGCCAGCATGTGTTTCTTCCTTGGTTAAGTTTGTTGTTTTGTTGAACTCCATCCTATTGCAGTTTAGAACAGCCGTCATGCCTAAAAACTAAAGCGTTCAAATTTGGCTTTAGTCCTGCATTAAAAAAGGAAGCCGAAGCTTCCTTTTTAATTACATCTTTTACATCACAGCATCTGCCTTAGGCATGATGTGCATTGCCTTCTTCTTGCATCTGACGGTCAATTTCTTCAGGATTTGCTAAAGCAAAATCCAGTTTTTCTTTGTCTAATTGACCCACCCATTTTGCAACCACAATCGTTGCCAATGAGTTACCGACAAGGTTCGTTAATGCACGTGCTTCTGACATGAAACGGTCAATACCAAGAATCAATGCCAAACCAGCAACAGGAATATGCCCCACAGCAGAAAGTGTTGCAGCCATGACAATAAAGCCTGAACCCGTCACACCCGCAGCACCCTTAGATGAGATGAGTAGGACCAACAACAACGTGATCTGATGCGAAATATCAAGCGGTGTATTGGTCGCTTGTGCAATAAAGATCGCCGCCATAGTCAGGTAAATAGACGTACCATCTAAGTTAAATGAATAACCTGTTGGAATAACCAGACCCACTACAGATTTTTCTGCACCAGCAAGTTCGAGTTTTTTCAACATACGTGGTAGTACAGATTCAGAAGATGACGTACCCAGTACAATCAAGAGTTCTTCGCGAATCATACGAATCATTTTGAGGATACTGAAACCGCAAATACGTGCAATTGAGCCAAGTACAAGGAAAATAAACAGCAAACAGGTAATATAGAAGCAGATGATCAACTGACCCAATTGCGCCAAACTACCGATACCATATTTACCAATGGTATAAGCCATCGCACCGAAGGCACCAATTGGCGCAAGCTTCATGATCATGTTTACAATGTTAAAGAATACATGTGCAATTTGATCAATAAACTTCAATACAGGCTTACCTGCATCACCAAGTTTATGCAATGCAAAACCAAATAATAAGGCAAATAATAGAACTTGAAGAATCTCACCTTCAGCAAACGCACCAACAACGGTGTTTGGGATGATATTCATAAAGAAATCTTGGGTAGATTGTGCTGCACCAGATTCAACATATTTAGAAATACCTGAAGTATCTAAAGATGCTGGATCGACGTTCATGCCTACACCTGGTTTTGCAATATTAATCACTGCAAGACCAATGATGAGTGCGATGGTCGAAACGATTTCAAAGTATAGTAAAGCGACGCCACCTGTTTTACCCACAGATTTCATGCTTTCCATGCCTGCAATACCACTCACCACGGTACAGAAGATCACAGGTGCAATAATCATTTTAATCAGCTTGATGAAACCTTGTCCTAGTGGATAGAACAATTCACCCCAGCCTTTTACGTATTGCTCGGTACCATTGATAATTTGCGTGCCACTTGGTGAGAAATGCCCCACCAAAACACCCGCAATAATGGCAACGATCACTTGAAAATATAGTGACTTATAAATTGGTTTTTTAGCCATGACATTACTTCACGATATATTTCTGCTTCAAAGAAATATTCAGTTTTTGTCTATTTTCAAAAAATAAACAGCCCAAAACCCCTTTGCCTTCGACAAAAGAGCACCAAAAGTATTTGACTTAGCCAAATACAGAAAAACGAAATATGTATGATGATTAAATAATCACATCAGGACCTGATATAAAATCAGTGCATTGATCAGGAGATGAAACACATACTAAAGTAGGTTAAATTTTACCTGTTTTTTAATGGCGTGTTCTGTCACAAATGTTAATTTCGGTTAAATAATAGACCGAGATTATTAGACAATAGTCTAAAGACCACGTTTTTTAAGCTCATTGTCAGGCTGAAAAACACCAACTATAGAAGTAAACTATCCTTAAGTCCTAATTTTAAGCCCAGTATTTACATGAACAATAAACGAAATATTTACAAAGATTTTGAACATCCTTTTGCGCAATTTGTCCGTATCGTGGGTAAAGGTAAAAATGGCGCACGTTCTCTCACTTATGATGAAGCCTACCAAGCGTTCAGCATGATCTTAAAAGATGAGGTTTTAGACGTTCAATTGGGCGCTTTCTTGATGTTATTGCGTGTAAAAGAAGAATCTGTCGATGAACTCACTGGCTTTGTCCAAGCCACACGTGATCAGCTCAAGTTTAAAAAGCTTGATGTCGATTTAGATTGGTCATCTTATGCAGGTAAACGCAAACATTATCCTTGGTTTTTATTGGCCGCATTAACGCTGGCAAAACACGGCTACAATGTCGTAATGCATGGCGCTTCAGGTCATACCATTAACCGCCTTTATACAGAACAAGTATTAGAGTATTTGGGTTTTCCTATTTGCAAAAATGATACAGATGTGGAACAGCAGCTTATACAACGTCATTTTGCTTATATTCCGCTCGACGTCATTTCACCAATACTCAGTGATTTAATTTCACTACGCAATGTCATGGGCTTACGTTCCCCAATTCACACCCTTGCGCGTCTGATAAATCCATTTAATGCCAAAGCCACCATGCAAGCGATTTTCCATCCGGCCTATCGTGGATCACACCAACGTGCGGCATTCCAATTGGGTTATCAAAATAGTGCTGTCATTAAGGGTGAAGGTGGTGAATTCGAACGTAACCCCGATGCAAAAACCTTAATTTGTGGCATCAAAGAGGGTGAAATGTATGAACATGAGTTGCCTAAACTGACGGACAACCGTAGTCCAGTCGAAGAAGAACTCGATTTGGCCGTTTTTAAAGCCGTTTGGGACGGTCAGCAGACACATCAATATGGTGAAATCGCGGTCACCGAAACCATGGGAATCGCACTGTATACCATGGGCGCCGTCGCAAGTTTTGATGATGCAATGCAAACTGCCAAAACCATGTGGGCAAATCGTCACGTTTAAATAAGCAGTATGAAGCAAAAAATTTAGGCATGCATCAAGCCAATAAAAAGCCAGCATTAAGCTGGCTTTTTCAATCAGAAAGAAAATAGATTAAACGAAACGAATCGGCTTGAACTCAGGTTCTTCCACATGCGAGTCACAATGCTCATCTTCTTCTTTGGTCCCACGGTCGATATAACCACTACGCTCATCTTCTGGCAAATGTTTAATTTCCCATGCATACACCGCTTGCATACAAATTTGACGTTGTTCTTGAGTCAGCGCTACGCCATTTGGCCATTTACCAATTTCAATTGCCGTTTTTAATCGACCAACAATTTCAGGATCGAGTACGGCAAGCATCTGTTCAATATTCATAATTAATCCTGCTTTAATGAGTCAAAATCTTGGTTCCAGCCTAGCTTGGTACGACATGCCATATAGAAGTCATAACCAGGTGGATGTAATAAGTTGAGCTTAAATGGATGTTTGCGGATATGTAAACTATCGCCTACACCCAATGATACACTGTGTTGACCATCGGCACTGACCATTGGTAGAACACGATTTTCACGAATCAAAATTTTAATTTCGCTTTGTCCGCCTACGACAATCGGCCGTGACGACAAAGTATGTGGATGCATTGGCACTAAGGCAATCGCATCCATACTTGGGTGGACAATCGGCCCACCGCCAGATAATGCATAAGCTGTAGAGCCGGTTGGCGTGGAAACAATTAAACCGTCACTGTGTTGGCGGTACACATATTGGCCATCGATATTCAGTTCAAAGTCGATCATATGTACCGATTTACCTGAATGCAGCACAATATCATTTAAAGCCACGGCATCATAAATCGACTCACCTTTCGAGCGAATTTCCATTTCCAGCAAGAAACGTCGATCCAACTGAAACTCACCTTTGAGCACTTGATCTAACTTGAAAATCACTTCTGTCGGTTTGATATCGGTCAGGAAGCCCAAACGACCACGGTTCACCCCAATCACAGGGGTATTGTATTTCACCAAGGCACGTGCGGCATGAAGCAATGAACCATCACCGCCGACAACGATCACCAAATCGACAACTTCACCCAATAAATTACGGCTGACCGTCTGAGTATTATTGTAGGGAACCAGCTGCGCTGTTTGCGTATCAAATACAGGATGTAATCCCAAACTCAAAATATGATCGTGGATCAAACATAGGGTTTCGATCACTGATGATTTGTCTGGACGACCAATCAACCCAATGTTTCGAAATGATTTATGTGAAATTTGCACCTGCGCTTTTGCTCCGCTTCGCCTCATTGGTATCATATCACTAACAGAAATGATTTAAAAAAACTTTAAAGTTTCGACTTTAGTGAAGTAGCTTCCAATATTTTGCATACATATAACAGTTTAAATATTGCAAAATACTGAAAAGCTTCGCATGATTAGCAAAATTTCTCAGGGTTTTATCACTATTTATGAAGTCTGAACGTGGCATAGGCATAATTGCACTGATTTTTTCGCTGTTGATTATCGGCGGATTTCTCGTGTTCAGCATTTATCTTATTCGTCTAGATAATATTGTACGGGATAAATTCGAAGGTCAACGTTGGGATATTCCAGCCAAGGTATTTGCTCGTCCTTTAGAAATTTACACCAATGCGCCTGTAAGCCAAGCAGACCTCAACCAAGAACTGAAACTTTTGGGCTATAACGCTCAAGACAGCTATGCGAAAACGGGGAGTTACGTTACTTCTGGCAATGTGACCTATATCCATACGCGTGGTTTTGACTTTGGTGATAGTGTCGACCCTGAACAAGTCCTTAAAGTGACTTTTGGTGAAGATCAAATCACTGAAGTAAGTGCGACCAAGCCTTCAAGCAGTGGTATTGCCCGCTTAGAGCCGATGTTAATTGGTGGTATTTATCCTCAGCACAATGAAGACCGTGTGCTGATTAAACTTGATAAAGTACCTAAGCCTTTAATCCAAGCTTTAATTGCTACCGAAGACCGTAATTTCTATCAGCATCATGGTATTTCCATTCGTGGTACAGCACGTGCCATCGTAAGTAATGTCACCGGTGGTAAACGTCAAGGTGGCTCGACCCTCACTCAACAATTGGTGAAAAATTTCTATTTATCGCCTGAAAAAACCATTAAACGTAAGGCCAATGAAGCCTTAATGGCGATGCTGATTGAACTTCACTATGACAAAGATGAAATTCTTGAAGCTTATTTAAATGAAGTGAATTTAGGTCAAAACGGTAACTATTCAATCAATGGTTATGGTTTAGCTTCACAATTCTATTTTGGTTTACCACTGCGTGAATTAAATATTGCTCAGCAGGCATATTTAGTCGGTCTGGTTCAAGGCCCGACCCTATTTAATCCGTGGAAAAACCCTGAAGGTGCGATTAAACGCCGTAATATTGTGTTAAACAATATGGTGGTGATGGGCTATTTAACTCAGGAACAATATGAAACTGAGTCAGCACGTCCATTGAATGTCATTACAAAACCAACATTGGGCCCTTCTCGCTTCCCAGACTATATGGATATCGTGCGTCGTCAACTGCGTACTGAATACCAAGAAAGCGATTTGACCAATCAAGGTCTGCGTATTTTCACTGCGATGGACCCGATTGCTCAAACTCGTGTACAAACTGCATTTAAAGAATCTGTGGCACGTTTAAGCAATGCCAATCCAGCACGTTTGAAAGAATTACAAGGCGCGGTACTGGTGTCTCATCCTGAAAATGGTGAATTGGTTTCAGCAGTCGGTTCAACGCAGGACTTTACCGGCTTTAACCGTACAATGGATGCTAAACGTCAAGTCGGTTCATTGCTAAAACCTGTGATTTACCTCAGTGCGATAGAATCCAACCGTTATAACTGGGCGAGTCAAATCGAAGATAGTCCGATCAGCATTCAAAGTGATGGCAAAGCTTGGACACCGAAAAACTATAGTGGTGGCGCACATGGTGTCGTACCAATGGTTGATGCCCTATCAAACTCTTATAACCTCTCTGCGGTACGCTTAGGTCAAGAGTTCGGTATGTCGACTTTTATTAACCATCTGAAAAAGTTTGGTGTGACGTCTAATATTCCAAACTACCCTTCGATTTACCTCGGCGCTATCGATATGTCACCGATGGAAGTCATGAGTGTCTATGGAAACTTTGCAACCGGTGGCTTCAAATATCCAGTGAAAGCTATTCGTTCAGTGGTCGATGCCAATGGTCGTTTATTAGATCGTTATAGCTTAACGGTACAACCGACTATTGCACCTGATGCAGCCTTTATATTGAACTACGGTTTACAACAAGTGATGAGTTCAGGGACAGGCCGTTCTGCTTATGCATCATTACCAGCTTCACTCAAACTTGCAGGTAAATCAGGGACAACCAATGATACGCGTGACTCATGGTTTGCAGGTTATTCAGGTAATTATTTAAGTGTGGTTTGGTTGGGTTTAGACAACAACAAAGTTACAGGCTTAACTGGTTCGTCAGGAGCACTTCCTGTTTGGACCAATGTGATGAAGCAGTTACGTCAAAAACCAGTTAATTTACGTCAACCAGACAGTGTGCAGTGGCATTGGTTAGACCGTTATTCAGGTAATTTATCTGCGCAGCATTGTACAGGTGCGATGTATATTCCTCTGTCGCGCAACTCCACTCCAAATCAGGCGACAGCATGTGGTTCGACACAATATGAAGTAGAACCTTACACAGTTGATACTGAAGAGACGCAGCCAACTCAGGAACAAAATGATAGTTTAGGTGACTACATTCGTGAAAGTGATGTCGATAATGATCAGGGTTCATCTGATCAACCTCGCATCATCTCAAGTGGAGAGTATTCAAATTAAACTGCAAAACATTAAATTTTTAAAAACGTTCAGTATTCTGAGCGTTTTGACGATCATTTTGGCAGGTTGCCAAACCATGATCGAACCTGAGCAAAAGCCGCCTGCTCCACCTGAAAAAAAGGCAGATATCCATGACCCTTCTAGGGTCATTATTACGCCATATGACCATCCAGAAATTAAACGTCAACGTATCGTTATTCCTGAGCAGAAAACCCAAATTCAAAAGTTTGATGATGGTCGCGACTTGCCTGCATTCAAAAAATTGATGCAAACTACGCAAACCGCTTATGCCAATGGAAAATGGAATGAAGCTGAAAGTGCTGCAACTCAAGCACAGCGTTTGGCACCACAATCTGCGGAAACTTTTTTATATTTGGCAATGATCGCCAATCGAAAAAATCAACCTGCGAATGCAGAATCGTTGGCACTGCGTGGATTAAGCTATGCTCAAACCAAGCCGATGAAACAACAGCTTTGGAATGTTGTTTTAAAAGCTGGTCAAATGCAAAAGAAAAGCAGCACCATTCAAAAAGCCCAACAAGCCATTAAAGCTCTTTAAGCACCCATAAAAAAGCCTGATCTTAATTGAGATCAGGCTTTTTTATTTAAAACATACTAAAAGTAAGTTTATTTCTCATAGTTATTATTAAATAATGTTACGCAGTAACATCAGAAGCATAATTTGATCTAAATAAAATACGATACACGGTAACGTCATCCGCAAGCGTTTGAGACAAGACCACATCTATTTAAAAATATTTTTGCGATACTTTGGATAAATTGACGCTAGCGAACGAGTTTTGTCGGTGAGGTGCATTGCACCGCAAGATGGTTTCCTTGTGAAGCACGCTTCTCATTTTGCCTAATGAGAAGCATCGTTTCGTAAGAGTACCTCCAGCCGAAGGCTAATCCCTTTATTCAATCTCTAGATTTAAGACTCCGTCGTATCGGTTTAAAAATCATTTTAAAAATGCGTAATTATTTTTACGGGCGTAACATCAGTAAATAGCTTACAAATAGTAAGTCTATTTCTAACCAACCTTCACTGAATTTTACATAACGACTTTCAAATACAAATTTAATTCAATATACACATTCTAGTTTCTAAAAACTGCGAATACCTGCCACCCCATAAGCATGATGCTGCTGTGCAATAGGTAGCAATTCAGGACGCATGCCACCTAAAGCAAAAACAGGGATTTCTATGCCTCGTGCAATCTCAGAAAAATGCGCCCATCCCATACCTTGCGCCTCTGGATGACTTTGTGTCGCCAGAACTGGGCTCATAAAAATAGCCTCACAGCCAATTTTTTGCGCATGCAGCGCAGAAACTTGATCATGACAAGCTGCGATATAGCGCTTCCCAAGCTGTAAATCACCTTTATTTTTTTTCAGCAATTGGTGCTGCTTAAGATGTAAAGCCGAAATATGTGCTTGCACCTCTGTAGAGAGTAATGACCATAGATCTTCATTAATTATCAGTTGTTTTAAAATCACTGTTGGTAATTGATTTAATGCCTCTGCATTTTTTGCGCTGGCATCGACTCGCCAATAATACAACAGCGTCTCTTGAAGCGTTTCAAATGTTGGTAGATCGGCGGTGATTTTGATCTGTTGCTGCCAATATAAGCGCTGCAAAATAGCTTGATTGGCCTTTGGAAAATTCAAACTCATGAGTTGTTGACGCGAATACCAGACCCATGGCTTTTGGATTTCATTCAGCAACGCATGCGGGACGGTGGCATGAAATAAATGCAATTTCACAATAACATCATCGTATTCATGTTGAATAAAATCAAAAGCATGCCAGTCATGTAAACCAATTCCAACTTCTTCAAAAATTTCACGACGACACGCTTGTTCAGGACTTTCACCCTGCTCTACTTTACCGCCCGGAAACTCATGTTTATTGCCCTGATGTTGTTTTGCTTCACGCCAACCCACCAGTACTTTGTCTTGATGCAATAAAATCGCAATAGCGACATCGATTTGCGGTTTCGACATAGTTCCCTGCTCTCTTCTCTATTCCAATTGATATCCAAGTGTAAGCAAATTTATCTTTTTTATAAAATCCTAAAATTACCGTTGACAGGCCTATTCGATAATGATTATCATTTAAACCATTCAGAAATACACCACGGAGTCGACGGAATGAACGCACCATTTAGCCTTTTTACTCGTAGCAATGAAGCACACCACTCACTGCCTATGCTACATTCAAACAACCTTTTTGCCTTAGGACGTGAAATTCGAATTATGCATGCAGGTGAAGAATATCGACTACGTTTAACACGAAATAATCGCCTTATTTTGACCAAATAATTTCTGATAAAAATAATAATTATCAGCGCAATAAAAATAATCGTGGACACAAGCAGTAAGCCATCCGCTTACTGCTTTTTAAGTTTTGTACTTAGTCAAATTAAGTTTTATAGCTACTTAAACTTAATTTAAATCGCAACACTCATCTTCCTCTCAAAATACTCTTTCGCTCAAATTCCATAGGGCAAATCATGTGTTTAGCGGATTGGAAAAGTGAGTTGTACCTTTAAGCCACCCAGTTCAGATGCATCCACATTTAAATGGCCTTGATGTAACTGTACAATTTTTTGGGCAATTGAAATACCTAAACCTGAACCTTGCGTCTTCGTTCCCAATACACGGTAAAATCGCTCGCCAATGCGTTGCAATTCTGCGACTGTCAGTCCCGCACCTTGATTTTCAATCGTCCAAACCGCCTGCTGTGCTGTTACCGTTAAATCAATCTTTACCTGTCCTTGCGTAGGACTATAGCGAATAGCGTTATCGACTAAATTGCGTAGACAGCTAAACATCAACTCTGCGTTCATAGCAAACTGTACAGACTGGGTCTGTAGCTTCAATTCGATCTGTTTTTCTTCAATAAACGGCTGTAAAGCATCAATGACTTGTAAACTCAGCTGTTCTAAGTCGTTCTGTTTTTTATCCAATTGCTCTGATTGCGTCGGGTCGAGCCGCGCCAAAATCAGTAGATTTTCCAGCACGCGCGTTCCTCGATTAACATCGTGCTGTATGCTCAATAAATCCTGCTGAATGTTGGGATATTTTCGTTTTAATACCTGAAGTCGCATTTGAATCGCAGACAATGGTGAGCGTAATTCATGTGAGGCATCGGAGGTAAAACGCTGTTCCGCCTCTAAGGCTTGATCTAATCGGTTTAATAAAAAATTCAGCTGTGTTTGGATCGGCTCTAGTTCCTGTAATACAGGTTCAGGTAAAACAATGGCTTGTAAGTCGTCTACATTTTTTTCAGCGATTTGTTTTGAAAAGAGCTTTAGAACTTTCAATTGACGTTTAATCAAAATATGCAGTAATAGCCATTGGATCAACCAGACAATCAACAGAATCCCTGCATAGCCTAGTACGCTTTGCAGCGTTTCCCTCAGCCGTGTTTTCATCGGTTGAACGATTTGTACGGTTAATCCATCGTCCTGAAGTGCATAGCTACGCCAAAGCGCGCCTTCTCTCCATTGATAATGCAACCCTTGTTTTAAATTGGGCTGATGTTCAAATGCTGTGTGTTGTTCCGATGTGGTTAAGACTTGCGACCCTTGCATGAGTTGATATTGCATATCAAACTCTTCACTCAGTTCATCTATTTGTTCGTCTTGCTTCAGCGTTAGATCAGTAGCAGTAAGCATATCTGCCACTTCGTCCATCAGGGCATCGTGTACATTCATGATGTGATACAAACCAAATCCCAACATCAGACACAGAGAGATTGCTCCCGCCCAAATTGCACTGAGCAGTGAGGTTTTAATCAGTTGCGACTGTAAGGAAATGCTTTTTTTATCACTCATAGACTTAACTTTGTTGCGGAAGATTCATGCGATAACCCAAACCCCTTAAGGTTTTAATGTAATCACTGCCAATCTTCTTACGCAATTGGTAAATAAAAACTTCGATCGCATTACTTTCAACTTCATCGCCCCAAGCATAGAGTGATTCTTCGAGTTGGCTACGCGTCATAATATGCTCTGGATTCAACATCATCTTATGCAAAATTTGATATTCACGCGAAGTCAACGTAATCAATTCCGCATTTTTACGCAGCGTTTTGGCATGTACATCTAAACTTAAATCACCAAAAGTCAGACAATTATCACGCTGCTGATGATGCAAGCGTAATTGGGCACGTACCCTTGCTGACAACTCTTCTAAGCTAAACGGTTTCACCAAATAATCATGGGCTCCCAGATCTAAACCTTCAACACGATCTGCAATACTGTCCCGAGCAGTAATGAATAAAACTGGTGTAAACGGATGCAACTGTACGATACGTTTTAAAATTTCATCACCAGTTACTTTTGGTAAGCCACGATCTAAAAGTATGCAATCATATTGATGTTGTTCTAAAGCCAAAATAGCGTGATCGCCGCGATCAACCCAATCGACACTATAGCCATCCATTTCAAGCCATGTTTTTATACTGTCTGCTTGGGATGCATCATCTTCTGCCAATAAAATTCGCATCTTACCTACCCTATTTCTATGGTCACGACTTCAGTGTATCGAACTTTTGCTCATATCTGCTCATAACATAAAAAAACCACAGCAAGCCGTGGTTTTTTATGGAGCAGCACTGAAATGAATAACAGGCTAAATTAAAATTTTACTTGATCGACATCAACTTCAACGCGTTTCGTCGGTTTGTAATCAATGTCGATTTCTCCAATGAGCGTTACCGGTGTTTTAGCTGAAATCGCTTTGCCTTGCCAAAGTTCATCATCAATATCCACTGTAATGCTGCCTGTGCTATCGCGGAACTGATATTTTTCATCGCCCATCGATTTCACAACATAACCTTTCAATTGAACTTTACTATCATCTTTTAAGCCTAAGGCATGTTTCACCGATGTGGTTTTCATCGGTGCAACTGCAGCCTGATTGACTGCTGTATTCGCAACTGCCACTGATGCCACACCTGCAAATGCTAAACCACATACCAATTGAGTGAATGTTGTCATCTTCGGTCTCTCTTACTTTGTCTATTTCGATAGCGCTATTTAAACAAAGCAAGATGAGTCGAATCTTAAGCTGCAAAGACGTTTTTATTTATTTGATCGAACCATTAGTTGAGCGGTACGACACGCAGAACTTCCTCTAAAGTCGTCACCCCTGCAAGTACTTTACGCGCACCTGCAATTCGTAATGGCTCGACATGTTCTTTACGTGCCTGTGTACGTAATTGGGTTAGATCTGCATTGGCACCAATCAATTGTTTGGTTTCAATACTGAGTGGCATAAATTCATAAATCCCCACACGGCCTTTATAACCCGTTTGACGACATTCATCACAGCCCACCGCCTCGTAGACAAAATCAGGCATTTGTATCGCATATTCAAAGGTCAAATGTTTCCACTCTTGTTCATTGATAAAAGTCTCACGCTTACAATGTGGACAGAGTTGACGAACCAAACGTTGTGCCAAAACCCCTAAAATGGTCGCTGCCGTTAAAAAAGGCTGAATCCCCAGATCATGTAATCGCGTCAAACTCGATGGTGCATCATTGGTATGTAAAGTTGAAAGCACCAAATGACCTGTTAATGCAGCTTGGATCGCCATATTTGCCGTATCATGATCTCGGATCTCCCCGACCATGATAATGTCAGGGTCTTGACGCATTAAAGCCCGTACACCATCGGCAAAGCCCAGATCAATCCCTATATTCACCTGCATTTGGTTAAAACTTGGCTCTAACATCTCAATCGGGTCTTCAATGGTGCAGACATTCACTTCTTCAGTTGCCAATTGTTTGAGTGATGAATAAAGCGTGGTGGTTTTACCCGAACCCGTCGGACCGGTCACTAAAATAATACCGTGACTATGACTGGTTAAGGCCTTCCAATCATCTAACAGACGCCCTTCAAAACCGAGCTGTTGGAAACTACGTACCAAGACTTCAGGGTCAAAAATACGCATGACTAACTTTTCACCAAAGGCTGTTGGCAGCGTCGATAAACGTAGCTCTGTTTCTTGGCCTTTGGGTGTACGGGTTTTTAAACGTCCATCTTGCGGTTTACGTTTTTCAGCCACATTCATCCGACCTAAGATCTTAATTCGCGAGACCACGGCTGTCAGGGTATTTGCGGGCATGTTGTAGATGGTATGTAATACCCCATCGATACGAAAACGCACCTTTCCTGTATCTTTACGCGGCTCAAGGTGTATATCACTTGCACCTTGTTCGAAGGCAAACTGTAAGACCCAATCGACAAGCTTCACAATATGCTGATCATTGGCATCTGGATTTTGTGTATCACCTAATTGTAATAGTGCTTCAACGCCTTTATTTTCGCGGTCATAACTCGATGATTTTTGCGAATTACTGACTGCGCGACTCACTTGGTAATATTCAACCAAATAACGCTGTAGTTGATCTGGACTGAGCAATACACGCTGAATCTTCCGTGGTAAAACTGTTCTCTCTAAATTGGCAATCCATTCATTTTTATAAGGTTGATCCGTTGCAATCAGCACATGCTCATTTTGTAATTCAACCGCTAAAATGCGATTTCGTACTGCAAATTCCTGAGACATAATGGCTGTCAAAGCAGGCACATCAGCTTTTAGAGGATCGATAATATAAAACGGTACTCCAGACTTTTCTGCCAACCATTGGCAAAGTCTATTCAATGTTAAGGTAGACTGCGGATGACTCTGATCGACTAAATTAAAATTGGCAATCCATTGTAGAGGATGCCATTTCAACTGCTCACGCTGACGGTGCGTGGTTTGAATCAGTATTTTGTCCCGTTCATTAATACGTCCATCTTTTTGTAATTGGTCTAAACACCAAGAAGTGTCAATTTCAAAATTAAAAGTCATTGTTCTATGTTCCCCAAACATAGGTTCACTATAACAAAACCAGCTGATTAAAACGCAATATTTTTTACTTAAATTATTAAGAAAAATTTAACTTAAATCATTAATTTTAATTAGTTAATTTTTAACATTCCCTTTTTTATGTTTTTCTATACTATATGCAACAGTCACAAATAATAGTGACGTAATTCATAATTTATTAAAGAGGGTAACATGAAATTTAAAATTTTAAGCCTAGCCATTTTTAGTTCCTTAATTCTAAGCGCTTGCGGCGGCGGCTCTTCAGACAATAGTTCTACTTCATCTGAAACTGGATCAGGAAATGGAGCTGAAACTAGTTCCGAAAATAATAAATGGTCAATCTACTCATCATCATATTGGGATGGAAGCGACAATTTATTCGAAAAAACACATTTCAATATTCAAAATAATACTATTTATTTCAATGTTGATTATTTAAGCAATAACAATGAAAATTATGACTTGAAATGGATAATTTCTGATTATTTAACAGACGAAGGCCTTTATACACCAGTGCTGAACAAAACCGAATATGGTTATAAATTTGCCAATTTAATTTCTAAAAATGATAGCCAATGGATTTTCACACCAGCATCTAGTCAAAACTTCAATGGTCTGAAACTGACTCAAAATTTCGAAGTGGTAAATTTAACAGGTAAAGAAATTGGCTATTACGTAGACACATTTAATTATCTTTCAGGTGCAGATACTACGTTAGCAACGAAGTTGGGCACATTCCCTAGTTTCTATTATTCAAAATTAAAAGGAAAAACTTTTCCTCAAGGTTCAACTTGCTTAAGACTGAAAACATCATCAAGTTCAAAAAATTATGTTGAACTCCTTGGTGACAACATTAATGGTTTTGATCCTACTGAATATTTAGATGACGGTTATACCATCCAAAACATAGCTTCTTATCCAGTTTATATTTCGAAAAATCAACCTGTAAATTATGATTTTGATGCTTATGTGCAGTTTAATCAAAATTATCGTTATGGCTCATACTATAAATCAGGGACCACTTACACATTGGCTAATGATATTAAAGACTATCAAGCTGACTTAGATGAGGCGATTCAAAATTATGGAAAGGATAGCCTGGAAGCAAAAGTTGAAACTAACTATGTAGAAGCAATCAAAAATGAATGCTCGCTATTTAACAATATCGCTAGTACTGAAATTGATAAATACTCTAAATTAAAGTAATTCGATTTCAAAAAAGATCAGGTTTAAAACCTGATCTTTTTAACTACTTAGAATTTCGTGTACGACTATTTTATTAGTGTCTACGCAAAAACGCACATTACAACCGCCAAACAACATGCCATATATACGTTCAACATCATGCTGATAAGCAGGACGTGGATCTAAACTCAATACTTGTTCCAGTTCTGCTGTTAATTGTTCGGTTAAATTGCCATTATTCAAAAATACCTGTTTTTGTTGCTCAGCGTGCTCTGACCAAATCACAGATTTTCTTTCTGGCTCATCCTGCGCATAACCGCTTTGCGCATCCATAACTGCATCTGAATATTGAATATAGGGTTTGATATCTAAAATTGGTGTTCCATCCAACAAATCACTACCGACAACATAGACACGTACCGATTTTCCGACTTTTTTCACCCCTTTGAGCTGCACAACCGACAAGCCCATAGGTGACGGTCGGTACATACTTCGTGTCGCAAATACCCCGATTTTTTGATTACCACCTAAACGCGGAGGACGAACTTGCGGACGAAATTTTGTCGAATCTGCATTTTTATTTTCATGAAACTGCCAAATCAGCCAAAGATGACTAAAATCATCAATCCCTTCGAAAGCCAATAAATCGTTATAAGGTTCCACCATTTCAATATAAGATTCGACTTGCACCAAATTCGGCTGACGTGGAATACCAAATTTTTCTCGGTAGGGAGATTTCATATACCCGATAATTGGCATTTTAAGCTCAGACATAATCACTTTTTCTGATAAGTTCAATTAAATATATTCAGTTTATCGAGAATGATTTTAGATTAGAATAGTAAGCTGTTCTAATTTGATAATTTTATTGAGACCTTTAATGGCTGCTTTTAACGTCGAAAAGATTACTCACGTCCACCATTGGAATGACACTTTATTCTCTTTTAAAACCACTCGCGATACTGCGTTACGTTTTAAAAACGGTCAATTTGTGATGATCGGCCTTGAAGTAAATGGTAAGCCTTTAATGCGCGCTTATTCTATTGCAAGCGCAAACTATGAAGAAGAATTAGAGTTTTTCTCTATTAAAGTTCCAGATGGTCCTTTAACGTCTATTTTACAAAAAGTAAAAGTTGGCGATGAAATTTTAGTATCTAAAAAACCTACAGGTACGTTGGTTCTAGATGACTTAAACCCTGGTAAAAACTTATACCTACTTTCTTCAGGTACAGGTCTTGCACCGTTCCTTTCTGTAATTCGTGACCCTGAAACTTACGAACGTTTTGAAAAAATCATCGTTGTACATGGTACACGTTTCATTTCGGAATTGGCTTATCAAGATTTAATCTTAGATGAAATTCCTAACCACGAATTCTTTGGTGAATTAGGCGCGAAAGAAAAATTGGTTTACTACCCTACGGTAACTCGTGAAGAATTCCATACTCAAGGCCGTGTAACAACTGCCATTGAATCTGGACAACTTTTCGAAAAAATTGGGCTTCCACGTTTCAACCCTGAAACTGACCGCGCAATGCTTTGTGGTTCACCTGCATTCCTAGACGACGTTGCTGCACTACTTGACCAGCACGGTTTGAAAGAATCTCCTAAGATGGGCGTTCTAGGCGACTACGTGATTGAACGTGCATTCGTTGAAAAATAAGATTTCTTATTATTTCCAATAATATTGGATCAAAAAACCGAGCTATTTAGCTCGGTTTTTTATTGCTATCATCACGAAAAAATTAACGTCCACGGCCTTCTTGGTTTGCAGAACCTGAACAACCTGCGCCCCCCCAATAATAAAACCTCTTTCCGCCTTACATGAACCGATCATACGACCATGTGAGTCAAATGTAGTAACCGTCGATGCACAACCCGTCAGTACAACTGTTGCTACTAATGCAATAAGTGCTGATAATTTCACAATATTTCCCCTGAACCGTACCGGGTTTGTCGGAGACCAAGCTTTCTGAGAGAATGTCCCGATGAAAAAAGTAAAATATACCCCTGAAATCAGAGAAAGAGCGGTTCAATTATTGATTGAATCCGAGAAAGATTATCCATCGAATTGGGCTGCGATCACCGCTATTGCTCCCTGAGCAGTATACTGCGCAAGGGTTGTACTCCTGAAACACTACGTGTTTGGTATCAAAAATATTTAGATAAACAAAATCCAGTTAAAGTACAGCAGCTTTCAGACCAAGAACGTATCAAACAACTGGAACGCGAAAATAAAGAACTGCAACGCGCCAATGAAATTCTACGTAAAGCAGCCGCTTTTTTCGCCCAGGCGGAGCTCGACTGCCCACACAAATAATGGTGGATTTTATCCAGAACAATAAAGATCGATATGGTGTTGAAGCGATTTGTAGAATTTTACCGATTGCAGCTTCGACCTATTATCGGGCTTTAGATCTCGCTGACAATCCAGAACATCGAGCGAAACGTGCTCTGCATGATTTACATCATGCAGAGCAAAT